>JAPWUW010000194.1 GCA_028275325.1 Anaerolineae bacterium
CCCATCAGGCTGGCGGGGGCGGCGCTGAGCTGGCAGCGCATATGGGTGGTGGCCTGCACGGCGGCGGCCCTTGCTCTGCTCTATTCGTTCTTCCAGGGCACGCTGCTCGGCAAGGCGATCCTTGCTTGCTCGGTCAACCGCAATGCAGCTGAGCTGCTCGGCATCCCTGCCCGCAGCATGGGAGCACTTGCCTACCTCATGAGCGCTGCCCTCGGGGCGACGGCTGGGGTGGTTATCGCCCCACTGACCCTGGCAAGCTACGATATGGGCCTTGCCCTGGGGCTCAAAGGCTTTGTCGTCGCCGTCATGGGGGGCTTCACCTCCATGCCTGCCGCTGTAGTGAGCGGGATCCTGCTCGGGACGCTCGAGTCTTATGCTGCTGGGCTTGTCTCAGGCGGGCTGAAGGACGCGCTGGCCTTCCTCGTCTTGCTCGTCGTGCTGCTTGCGCGCACCGTGCGCCTGCCATCGCTCCTTGTTCGCCCGCGCAGGTCGGAGGCCTGAGGTGTTCCGGCAGCCCCGTTCCCGCCGGGCCCTTCCGCTCGGCCTGTTTGCTGCAGCAGTGTTCGCACTGCCGCTTGCGCTGCACAGCCCCTATGCCCTCTCCACCCTGACGCTGATCGGGCTGTACACCATTGTGACGCTTGGCTTGTGCCTGCTCATGGGTTACGCCGGGCAGGCCTCGCTTGGGCAGGCGGCCTTTGTCGGCCTCGGCGCCTACGGCTCGGCAATCCTCACGCGCGCGTTTGGGCTGCCAGGCTGGCTCGCGCTCCTGTGCGCCTGTGCGCTCACGGCGGCCGTGGCTTGGCTTGTGGGCATCCCGGTGCTCAAGCTGCGCGGCCACTACCTGGCTATGGGGACCCTCGCCCTCGGCGTGATCGTCAACATCGGCCTGCGGGAGTGGCGCAGCGTCACCGGCGGCCCATCGGGGCTTGCCGGCATCCCGCACTTTGCCCTGGGCCCGCTCACCATAAAGGGAGATCTGCAGTACTACTACCTCGTATGGGCGCTTGTGTGCGTCTTTCTGCTCATCTCGCTCAACGTTGTCGATTCCCGCTTTGGGCGGGCACTGCGGGCCATACGGGCAAGCGAGAGCGCTGCCGAAAGCCTGGGGGTTGACCTCGGGCGGATCAAACTGGCCGTCTTTGTGCTTGCCGCCATGTACGCGAGCATCTCCGGCAGCCTTTACGCCCATTACATGACCTTCATCAGCCCGGGCCCATTCGACCTGGATTCCTCCGTGCAGTTTGTGCTCATGGCTGCCGTGGGAGGGCTAGCGAGCATTTGGGGGGCTCCCTTTGGCACAGCCACTGTGGTCCTGCTTGCCCTGGCGATCCGGGAGCTGGCGCTGGCCATCGTGCCGCAGGCGGGGGGAGAGTACCAGGCCGTTGTCTACGGGGTGTTGCTCGTGCTCATCATGATCTTCCTGCCAGAAGGGGTGACCGTCTCCGGAATGCGGTACGTGCGGGAGCGGCTGGCAAGAGGCCTCTGGGTGCAGAAGGTGCGGAGGGGCGGCCGTGGCCTCTGAAGGAACCGCCATTCTGGAAGTGGTGCGCGTCTGCAAGCGCTTTGGCGGTGTCCTCGCGCTGGACGATGTTTCCTTCCGGGTGCATGAGGGCCAGATCGTCGCCCTCATAGGGCCCAACGGCGCCGGCAAGACAACGCTCCTGAACGTGATCGCTGGTGCCCTAGAGGCAACGTCCGGAGAGGTGTTTTTCCAGGGCAAGCGCCTTTCGGGCCGCAGCCCTCAGGATAGGGTTCGGCTTGGCATCGTGCGCACCTTTCAGCAGGCGCTGCCGTTCGGCGGCATGACCGTGCTCGAGAACGTCATGGTGGGCGCGCACCTGCGCGGGCACTGCGAGCTCTGGCAGGCCGCCGTGCGCAGCGCCGCTCTCCGGCGCGAAGAAGAAGACCTCTATTTGGACGCGCTGCGCTGCCTCAACCTCGTCGGGCTTGGCTCGCGCGCGCTGGACGAGGCCGCCAGCCTCCCCTTTGGCCAGCAGCGGCTGCTCGCCGTTGCCCGCGCGCTCGCGGCCGAGCCGAAACTGCTCCTCATGGATGAGCCGGCAGCCGGCCTGAACCGGCTGGAGCGAGACAACCTGGCAGCGCTCGTGGAGCGGATCCGCCAGATGGGCGTCACAGTTGTCCTCGTCGAGCACGATATGAGCCTGGTAATGCGCCTTGCCGATTGGGTCGTCGTCCTGGATCGCGGGCGCCGCCTCGCGCAGGGAACGCCGGCTGACATTCAGAGGGATCCGGCTGTGATCGCCGCCTACCTGGGGGATGGTTTCCATGCTTGAGGTTTGCTCCCTCAGCGTCTGGCACGGGCGGGTGCAGGCCGTCCGGCAGGCTTCCCTGAAAGTGGAACCTGGGGAAATAGTGGCGCTCCTCGGGGCAAACGGTGCGGGCAAGAGCTCCCTGCTCTGGGCCATCGCCGGCGGGATCCGCTCGGTCGAAGGGCAAGTGCGGCTGGACGGGCAGGAGCTCACGAGGCTGCCGCCAGAGCGCATTGCAGCGCTGGGGGTTGCCCTCGTGCCAGAGGGCCGTCAGCTCTTTGGCACCATGAGCGTGAGGGACAACCTTCTCCTTGGCGCGTATCTCCCTCTCTGCCGACACAAGGCGAACCTCCTGCGCCCTCTGCCGCTGGTGCGCGCCTCCGCGCTGGTGCAGGCGCGGCTCTCGGCGGTGCTTTCCCTCTTCCCAGCTCTTTCGCAAAGGCAGGAACAGCTTGCGCAAAGCCTGAGTGGCGGGGAGCAGCAGATGCTTGCCATCGGCAGGGCCCTCATGGCCCAGCCAAGGGTGCTGCTGCTCGATGAGCCCTCGGTGGGCCTGGCGCCGGAACTTGTGCGCACGCTCCTGCGCCTCCTCCAGCAGCTGCGCCAGGAAGGGCTCGCCATCCTGCTCGTGGAGCAAGAGGTGCACGGCGCACTGCCCATAGCGAGCAGGGCCTACATCATGGAGACTGGCCGGATCGTGGCAGAGGGCACTCCTGCGCAGCTCATGCAGTCCGCTGCCCTGCGACAGGCCTACCTTGGGCTCAGCTGAGAGGGCACCTCACCAAAGGCAACAGTGCCGCTGCCCTATCGCGCACGTGCAGCGGCACTGCGAGCCTTCGCAATTGTTGCGGCAAGCGCAACGCCTCCCTGCCCTCTTGGCACAGGGGGCGTCCCAAAGGGGTGCGGTTAGGCCTCTTCGCTTTCCTCGGCCTCTTCCTCTTCAGAGCTTGCGGCCTTGCCTGCCGACCGCCTGGAGGAACGCTTTTCCTCCTCCTTTCTCTCCTGGCCTGCCCGTGTGGCCTCCCGGAACTCGCGAATGCTCTGGCCGATGGCGCCCCCGATCTGCGGCAGCTTCCCGACGCCGAAGACAATGATCACTATGAGGAGCACAATCAGCAGCTCAGGCACCCCAAGATGTGGCAACATCATCTCCCTCCATCTGCACTTCCAGGCACACCCGTCAGTGGATCCCCTCGCCTGCAGGGCCATTATAACACACGCCCGCCCCTGGCAAAACCGAGCTGCGACGGCAGGGCCCCTTTTTGCCCGGCGGCCAGGCGCGTGTTATAGATGGTGTAGCACCGCCCGCAAACTGGGCCGGTGCTAAAGCTTTTGGGGCGCAATGTCGCGCTGGCCTGCGTCGACCCGGGCCGCATCCGGCGGCAAGGCGGGTGTGGCAAGGAAGTTGGGAGGAAACCATGGCAAAGTATACGAGCCCGGAAAGCCACCGCAGTCGCCTCGAGGCGGAACGCGCCGACCTTCTGGAGGAGATAGAAAGGCTTCGCTCCCTCCTCAAGACGGACACGGACGCAAGCACTCAGGAAGGCGACCCGGATATCTACGAGCGCGAGAAGACCATGGCCTTCCTGGAGCAAGCGCAAGCCCGCCTGGATGCCGTTGAGCGAGCGCTGCGGCTCATCGAGCAAGGTCAATATGGCCTCTGCGAGCGCTGCGGCCAGCCCATAGAGCCAGAGCGGCTGGAAGCGCTCCTGGACGCCACCCTCTGCATGAAGTGCCAGAGCGAAGTTGAGCGTCTCTCCGCCCGTGCGCGCCGCGGCCTCTTGCCGTAGTGGCCCTATTGCAGGTCTCCCGAGGCCACAGTTGGGCGCCAATAGGTTGGGCCCGCCCGAGCTGCTGCCCCTAGTGTGTTGATCTCAACCGCTGCACGCCTGACCCTCCAGGCAAAAGGGAAAAGAGCCACCTGGCTTGTGCCCAAGCCCTTGCGCAAGCCAGCCCTGTGGGGCGCCACAGCGGCGCTTGGCGCTGCAGCCCTGAGCTGCTCCTCCTTGCTTTCCCAGCGTGGCCTGCCAAACACGGCCGATGGTGCGCTGCACCTGGTGCGCGCCGTCGAATACGCCTGGTGCCTGAGCACGGGCACGCTCGTGCCGCGCTGGGCTCCGCACCTGGCCTTTGGGTTCGGCTTTCCCCTGTTCCGGTATGTGCCCCCGCTCCTGCTGTTCCTCGTTGATGCGCTCTCCTCGGTCGGGCTCCCTGCCCAGGAAGCGCTCAAGGCGGGAGCCGTCCTTGCTTGCGCTCTGGGGGCGCTCGGCTGCTACCTCGCCGCGCTGGACTGCCTGGGCCCAGGCCCGGCTGCAGTGGCCGCAGCAGCCTTCGCGCTGGCGCCCTTTCGCTTCTTCGAGCTCTACATCCAGGGCAATTACCCTCAACTCTTGGCGCTCTCCCTCCTGCCCTGGGGGCTGGCGGGGGCAAACTGGCTTGCGCAGGGGCGCGCGCGGCGCGGTGCACTGACACTTGGCCTCACCGTGGCCCTCGTTGTGCTCAGCCACAACCTGACGGCGCTGGTCGGCTTGCCGCTCCTCCTGGCGTATGCCGCCGTGCGCGTGCTGCCGGCAGGCAAGAAGGCGGCGGTTACGGCCGCCGCATCGACCCTAGGCGGGCTGCTGCTGGGGGCCTTCTTCTGGTTGCCAGCATTCGTTCAGCTGGGCGAAGCGCAGCTTGCCAACGCTACACGCGGCTACTTCCGCTACGAGCTGCACTTTCTCTCGTTTGCGGAGCTTGTCGCTCTGCCAGCCAGGCTCGACCAGCGCTGCCTGAACCCCTATTTCCCCCGTGGCCTCGGCGGCCACATGGTTATGCTCGCGCTGCCCTCCGTCTTCCTCCTGGGGCGACGGGAAGCACCACGGCGCCAGGTGCTCTTCTTCTGGGCTGCGTGCTTGCTGTGCGCCTTCATGAGCCTGCCAGCCTCAAGGCCGCTATGGGCCGCCCTGCCCCTTCTGCATTACGTGCAGTTCCCGTGGCGCTTTGCCAACCTGACAACCCTGCCACTTGCCCTGCTTGTCGGCTACGGCGCAAGTGCCTGGTGGCGCGGCCGCCTCGGCACAGCCTGGGGGATCCTATGCCTGGGGGCACTGCTCTGGGGCGCCGCGCCTTATGCCTTGCCGGCCCGCCCACTCGTCGACCTCTCGGGCCTCACGGCGCAGGCAATCCCCGCCTGGGAGGAAAAGACCGGT
>JAPWUW010000195.1 GCA_028275325.1 Anaerolineae bacterium
TCCTGACTTTGGAGTGGGTGGGTGGGGCAGTCTCTCGAGAGCAACAACGACGGCCAACATGCTTTGGCCGTGAAAGGAGCCGGCGGGCACTTTACTTGCAGCACGCTTTGGCGTAAGGTGCTGTGGCGGAGGCGAGGTTGGCCCTTCAGCTGACGTGCTATGGTGCCGTCGGCGAGATTGGCGGCAACAAGATCCTGGTGGAGGATGGGCGGGCGCGCATCTTGCTGGATTTCGGCACGCCTTTTGCCCGCCAGCAGCGCTTCTTCAACGAGTTCCTGCGGCCGCGCGCGGCCCGCGGACTGCTCGACCCCCTTGCGCTCGGGCTGCTGCCGCCGCTTGCTGGCCTGTACCGGGAGGACCTGGCCCTGCCTGGCCTCTGGGCGCGGTTCAGCAGCCACCCCTTCTACCGGGAGCTGAGGCGGGAAGGCCCGCCTGTCGATGCGGTCCTGCTTTCGCACGCGCATCTGGATCACAATGGGGATCTCTCCTACCTGGACCCCTCGATCCCGGTCTACTGCACGAGGGCCACGGGGATGGTGGCGCGCGCCATGCAGGATACGGGGCAGGATACCTTCGAGAGGGAGCTCGTGTACCTGCGGCCGCGGGCCAACAAGGAGGGCAACCTGGTGAGCGACACGAAGGCTCCCCTGCAACAGCGGCTCTTCCACTTCCTCGATGGGCCGCTCAGCGAGCCGGCCCGGGCCTTCTGGTGTTCGGCCCCTGGGCGGCGGCTGCTTGCCTCCTGTGGCGGCGGGCAGGCCCCTCAAGAGCTTGCCGGCCTGCGGCTGCGCTGGTGGGCCGTGGATCACAGCGTGCCGGGGGCTTGCGCCTTCGCCATCGAGACAAGCTGCGGCTGGCTTGCCTACACGGGCGACCTGCGCTTCCACGGCAGGCAGGGGCCAGCCACCTGGCGCGCTGCCGAGGCGCTTGCCGCGCTCCGGCCCCTGGCGCTCCTTTGCGAGGGCACGCACGTCGACGCGCAGGGCTGCACCGCGGAGGCCGACGTGGCCCAGAATGTGGGCCGGCTCCTTCGCGAGGCGGCAGGCAGGCTCGTCGTGGCCGATTTCGCCCCGCGCAACGTGGAGCGCCTGGAGACCTTCCTTGCCCTCTGCCGGGCGCACGGCCGGGTGCTCCTCATTCAGCCCAAGGATGCCTACCTGCTCGAGGCGCTGCACCTTGCCGAACCCGCCGCCCACCCGGATCCGCTTGCTGAGCGGGCCCTCATGCTCTACGACGACCCGAAAGCCGCACCGAGGCCATGGGAGACAAACCTGCGCACGCGCTGGCAGAGCAAGCTCGTGAGCGCAAGTGCCGTCTGCCAGCACAGGGGAGATTTCGTGCTTTGCTTTAGCCTGTGGGATACTAACGACTTGCTGGACCTTGAGGGCATAGAAGGGGGGTTCTACATTTACTCCAACAGCAAGGCCTACGACGAGGAACAGGAGGCCGATCTGGAGCGGCTGCGCAACTGGGTGGACCACTGTGGCCTGAGCTTCCACGGAGATCCGCGCAGCGGCGATGGCCCACCACTGCACTCCTCCGGCCATGCCTCAGGGCAGGATCTTGTGCGCTTCGTGCTTGCCGTTCGCCCGCGCTACCTCATCCCTATCCACAGCGAGCGGCCAGAGTGGTGGCAGGAGCAGCTTGCGGGCTCGGGCGTGGAGGTCCTCCTGCCGCAGGCCGGCGTGACGCTGGAGCTGGGCTAAGAGACATGGCCAGGGCGCTTTGCGGCTGGAAGGCGGCAGCAGCGTCGCTTGCGGCGGGCGCGGCCTTGCTTGCCGCCGTCGCCCTGGGCTTTGCCGAGGGTCCGGATGCCTCGGTGCTCCTGGCCGTGGGTCGGTTGCGCGGCCATGCCCTCTCGGCCGCCATGGTTTGGCTCACGCACTTTGGCTCCTGGCCACTGCTTGTCTTGCTCTCGCTCGTCTTTGGCGCTCTCTGGGGGCGCGGTCCGGCTCTTTTTCTGCTTGCGGCAATGGCTGGCGCCGGGCTGTGGAGCACGCTCCTCAAGGCGCTGGTGCAGCGGGCCCGGCCGAGCATCATCGAGCCGCTCGTCCACTACGCCGATGCGAGCTTCCCAAGCGGCCACGCTTCCCTGGCAGCGGCTTTCTACGGGGCATTGGGCATCCTGCTTGCGCGCCGGCTCGCACGCCGCCTTTTGTGGATCATCCCGCTTGCTCTCACTGTGCTTATCGTTGGCTTCTCTCGGGTCTACCTCGGCGCCCACTACCCGAGCGACGTGCTCGCCGGGTACGCGCTGGGGTTCTCCTGGCTCAGCCTGCTCTGTTTCCTGCGGGCTCACCTGCCTCATGGTGGTGACGATGGCGTTCCGTAACTCAACAGGGCGCATGGCGCCAGAGCCCTTGCTGCACCCCCGCCCGTGTGCTACAATCTGCGCGGGCAGGGGGGCAGAAGGCGGCGCCCGTCGCCCCCTCACAGTTAGCATGTTTGATCCTATCCTTGTAGAGGTTCCCCATGCGTAGAGGAGTATGGCAAGAGCTGGGTCTCTTTTTGCAGCGCTGGCGTGGGCTGCCGCTAAACCTTGCTCTCATTGCAGCGCTCGTGCTTTCGATCCTTCTCCTGCCCCCTGTTGCTGCCTGCAATCGCCTGGCTATAAGCGTCTATACCGCCATCGGGCAGGAAGGTGGCTCCGTCCTGGATCCCGACGGCACACAGGTGACTATCTCGAGTCTGGGGGCGAACCTGCTCGTGCGCCTGCAGTCGATCCCGCGGCTTCACTTCCTGGAGGGCCGTTGCGACGAGCGCTGCCAGGTTGCGGCTGTAGCACTCCCGCGGCACCTGCAGCTCAAGAGCCCCCTCTACGACCTCCAGGTGTATCGCGACAACGGGCTGCCGCGGGAGCCGGGCGCCATGGTCGACCTCGTCACCTATACCATACCGGTCCCCAACGACTCCGAGCCTTACAATGCGCTTGCCCTCTATGAGTGGGATGGCAGGGTGTGGCGCTTCCTGCCCTCGCACGTCATTCCCGAGGACGACGTGATCGAGGCTCACCTGGATCACCTGCCAGGGCTGGTGGGCGTCTTCCATCAGGAGCCAGTGGTGCCGGTTGTGAGCGTCGATCTTGCGGATAACAGCCCGCTTGAGGCGATCCTAACTGCTGCCGACGAGCTCAACCCGGTCGGGCTGTACGTGGAAGGGGATGGCTCCATTGCGGGGCAGTTGCCCAGCCTGCCGGCCGGCTCCATCCCGGCCGAAAAGCGGCTCGTGCCTGTGGTGCGCAATTGGGCGCCGGGCGATGTGGTGCGCAGCGACTACACCGACAATATCCTCGCTATTCGCGAGCTCGGAGAGGCGCACATTGAGGCGCTGCTGCAGCTCGTGAGCGAGGGGAACTACCCGGGCGTGGAGCTGGAGTACCGCGACGTTAACCCCGCCCTGAGGGAGCAGTTCACGGATTTCGTGCGCCGCCTGGCCGACCGGCTGCACCAGGCTGGCAAGTCCCTCGGCCTGCGCGTGCCGTTCCCGATACAGGTGGCTGAAGATCGGTGGGACACAGGCGCCTACGACTGGCGCGAGCTTGGCCGCTATGTCGACAAGCTGGTGGTGCCTGCGCCGGCCGCGCCAGAGGCCTACAGGCCTGGCGGCCAGGCCGAGCAGCTGCTTTCCTTCGCCGTGGGGGAAGTGGAGCGGTACAAGCTCTTCATCTCCCTGCCCGCGCTCAGCACCGAGAAGGTGCTTCACTATGTGCTCCACCGCTCCTACGACGAGATCCTCGAATCCCTCGGGGATGTCTCGGTTGTCGCAGCAAGCGATGTGGCGCCTGGGCAGGCCCTGGAAGCTCGGCTGAGCGGCCTCGCCGAATGGAGCGGCCTGCAATACGACGAAGCCACGCGCTCGTACTGGTTCGCCTACAAGGATCCTGGCGGTGGCGAGCACACCGTGTACATCGAGGATCCAGCAAGCCTTGCCTACAAGCTTGTGCTCATCGGCAGCTACCGGGTTCGCGGCGTGCAGATAACTGGCCAGGGGCAGCACCCGGGCATCTGGCCAGTGCTTGCCGATTTCCACGACCTCACCATCGTGGAGCCGGAAGTGCCAGTGCAGCTCGCCCTGGAGCTGCAGGGTGGCCAAAGGGTGGCGCTGCCGGCCGGTGCCGGAGCGATCGCTCTCTCAGCGCCGGCGGAGCCCGGCCAGTACGCCCTCGCCCCGGCGCTTGTCGTCGGGGAGCTTGTGGCGCTCTCGGCCAAGGCCACGGCTGTGCGCGTGGCCGCGGCGATGCCAACCGCCACGCCGAGGCCCACGGCGGCACCGGCACCAGCGCAGCCGACGCCTGCGCCCCAGCAGGAGCAGCCAACGCCGGCACCTCAGGAGCAGCAGGAGGCGCCACCCCCTACGCCGACACCGGTGCCGCAGCAGCCAGCGCCACCGGCCCCTGCGCCGAGCAGTGGCGCGGTGGGTTTTGGGTACGGTGTGCAAGCGCACATGATCCACAACGGGCAGGCACCGCAGTGCATGGCCCTCATCGAGGGGATGGGCTTTAACTGGGTGAAGCAGCAGATAGAGTGGAAGCTGTTTGAGCCAAGCAAGGGCAACTACGTCTGGGGCCCTATAGACGAGGTGGTGAATGCGGCCAATGCCGCGGGCATCAACGTCCTCCTGAGCGTGGTGAAGGCACCAGCGTGGGCGCGGCCTGCTGGGGCCGACCTCAGCGTGGAAGGGCCACCGGCCAACCCGCAGGATTTCGCCGATTTCCTCGGGGCCATGGCCGCGCACTTCCGCGGGCGGGTGCGCGCCTACGAGGTGTGGAACGAGCAGAACCTGCATTACGAGTGGGGTAACCAGCCGATCGACCCGGCAGCGTATATGGCGCTCCTCAAGCCGGCCTACGCGGCCATCAAGGCCAATGACCCCAACGCGCTCGTGATCAGCGGCGCGCTGACGCCCACCGGGGCACCAGCGCCATGGGCCATGGACGATTTCCTCTACCTGGAGGGCATGTACCAGAACGGGCTGCGCAACTATTGCGATGGCGTGGGGGCGCACCCGAGCGGCTATAACGTCCCGCCCGATGCCGATTGGCGCACCGTCACCGACGACAAGGCGATTTTCCGTGGCCCGTTCGATAACCGCCACCATTCCTGGTCCTTCCGGGCCACAATGGAAGGCTATCGCAACATCATGGTGAAGTACGGGGATGCCAACAAGCGCATATGGCCAACCGAGTTCGGCTGGGCTTCCTCCCCGACGCCGGTCGTAAACTACGAATACGCGGCAGACAACACTTTGGAAGAGCAAGCGCAATGGACAGTGCGCGCCTACCAGATGATGAAAGCCTGGGGCTGGGTTGGGCCCGCCTTCCTCTGGAACCTGAACTTCAAAGTCGTGGCTCCCGGCTCCGAGCAGGCGCAGTGGGGCATTGTCGATGAGGCCTGGAACCCGTTGCCAGTGTACCAAGCGCTGGCAGCGATGCCCAAGTAGCCACCAGGTGCCGGCAA
>JAPWUW010000196.1 GCA_028275325.1 Anaerolineae bacterium
GATAGCACGGCACCGACCGCGCCAGCCCCAAGGCCAGTGAGCACGGCTCTCCTGCTAGTCCTGCGCTCCAGCATCTCTTTACCTCCCCTTCATCCCTGCGAGGAATCGCAGTGCTACATGCCCACTGTAAGTATAAAATAACGGATGAGACGGCTGTGTGACATTGGTGTGACGTCTCCACCCCCTTGTGAGAAGCGGCATTTCAGGAGGATAAGTAAATGCGCTCAATTTGGTCGCCAGCTGCGCTCTGGGCTCGGGCGCAGCAGGGCTTTCTGAACGAGGAGTGGCTGCGGCCGAGCTTGCACCGGAGCATGGCTGCCTGGGCCGCGGTGGCGCTCGTGCTCTGGGTGCGGCTCGGCCATGGCCCCCTCAACGGCGCGCTCTACCTCTGTGCAGCGGGCGTCGCGCTCAGCTGCCTCCTCGCCTTCCTGTCAGGCCGCAGCTGCGCTGCGCTGGGCTCGCTCTTCCTGCTTCTTGGCACGACGGCGACATCGTTCCTCATCGCCTGGCTGCTGCGCGAGGCAAGTGCCCTTCTCCTGCTCGTGCCGGCGGCTGTCTGCGCGGGGGGCGTGCTTTTCCCGGCTGCTTCTTTGGTCTGGGGGGCGCTTGCCGCAGGCCTCGCTTTCTTGCTTGCGGGGCCGGATCAGTGGCTCCTCGGAAGCCATTTCCTCGCCACCGGGCTCATGGCCTGGGCAGCCTTTGGGCCGCAGCGCTCCCTGCTTGCCGCTTCCTGGCAGCGCAGCCAGGAAGTGCTTGGCCTCATGGATCAGCTCCGGCGGGAGCGGGGCGAGCTCAACAAGACGATCAAGTCCTTGGATCTGGCCTATCAGCTCCTGGAGAAATCGCACCGCGAGCTCGCCATTGCGCGCCGGGAAGCGGAGATCCTGCGCGAGATGCGCGACCGCTTCGCCATCAACGTGAGCCATGAGCTGCGCACCCCATTGAACATCGTGCTTGGGTTTTCCAGCCTCATCTACCGCAACCCGCAGCTCTACGGGTTCACCCGCTGGCCGGATTCGCTCCTGCGGGATCTTGCGCAGATCCAGCGCAACGCCCGCCACCTTTCTGAGCTCGTGGACGACGTCATCGACCTCGCGCGCGTGGACGCCCTGGCCATGCCCTTGCGGCGAGAGCCGATGGCGCTGGAGCCTGTCATCAGAGAAGCCGTGCAGAGCATCACCTCTATGGCTGAGGAGAAGGGCTTGCAGCTGGCCGTCGATTGCGAGGAGGGCCTGCCCCCCGTGCCCATAGATGCCCTGCGCATCCGCCAGGTGCTCTACAACCTCCTCTCCAACGCCATCCGCTTTACCGATCGCGGCAGCGTCGAAGTGCAGGCCCGGGCGAACGAGGGCGAGGTGATCGTGGCCGTCCGCGACACCGGGCGCGGCATCCCCAAGGAGGAGCTCGAACACATTTTCGACGAGTTCTACCAAGTGGGCAGGCCGAAGACTCTCCCCGAGACCGGCAAAGGCCTGGGGCTTGCCATCGCGCGGCGGCTGGTGCAGCTGCACGGCGGCCGCATCTGGGCCCAAAGCGAGCCAGGAGTGGGGAGCACGTTTTTCTTCACGCTGCCGCTCTCTCCTGTGGCCGTCTCGCGCCTGCGCAGCACCAGTGCCGAAGGTCCATTGCCGCCCCTGCGCGGCCGGCCGGTAGTCGCCGTCCTCGGCGAGGATGACACCCCTTGCCTTTACCTCGCCCGCCGCCTGGAGAACTACGACTTCGTCCTCGTGCGCGACAGCGCGGAACTCGTCGAGCTGCAGCAACGCCGGCCTGTTGCCGCCGCTATCGCCGATTGCAGCACAGAGAACCAGCTTGGCCTTTCTGCTTGCCCCGTGCCGCTTATTTCCTGCCCCCTGCCGAGCGCTGCCTGGCTCTCCGCTGGGGGCATGTTCCGGGCCGTGCTCACCAAGCCAATCACGGGCGATGAGCTGCTCGCCGCACTCGAGAAGGCGCTCCCGGGCGCCGGCAGGCAACCCCGCCTGCTCATCGTGGACGATGACCGGGGCTTTGTGGAGCTCGTCCGTCGCCTCCTGCAGGCTGCAGAGCGCCACTTTCAGCTCGAGGCAGCCTACGATGGGCGCGAGGCGCTGGAGAAGATGAGGCGGCGGCCGCCCGATTGCGTGCTCCTGGATCTCGTCTTGCCGGAGCTGAGCGGGCTGCAAGTGGCCGCTGAAATGCAGGCGGATGCAGCCATGTCGGCCATCCCGGTTATCGCTGTGACAGCGGCCACCCCAGGCGAGGATCGGCTCCAGGCCGAAGGAGTGGAGCTGCGCCTGCGCCTGCCAGATCGTTTCCGCCCCGGCGAGCTCACCGCGCTCCTTGGCTTCCTCTTCGACCTCTTCAGGGAGCGCGCTGCTGCGAGAGCAGGTTTTGCAGCGCCATGATGAGCCGCCCCTGCGAGATCGGCTTGTTGAGGTAGGCCTTCGCCCCCAGAGCGCGGCCCAATGCCGGGTCGTTGATGACGGAGCACACAACCACAGGAATGCGCCGCAGGCTCTCGTCTTCTTTCAGCATGTCGAGCAAGCTCCAGCCATCGACATAGGGCATCATGATATCGAGGATGATGATGTGCGGCTTGAGGGCACGTGCCACCTCGCAGGCGATGCGCGGATCCGAGATGGCTTCCACCTGCCACTGGCCCGTCGGCAGGTAACGCCGGTAGAGCTCGACCGCGCCGGGGTTATCCTCCACCACCAGCACCCGCACAGGCCTGCGCAGCGGCAGCACGAGCTGCACGAGAGCCTGCCCTTCATCTGCAAGGCGCGCCTCGGCCCGAAAACCCTGAGAGCTGGCAATTCGCGCCAGCTCCTCAAGGCGTGCGCTGAGCTCCGAGGGCCGCGCCGCCCGCAGCTCAACTAGCAGCGCAACCCCCTCCTGCCCCACTGAGGTTCGCAAACGCACCTCGCCCGGCGAGGCCGCCTGGACGGCCACGCTCAGCAATTGCACGAGCAGCTGCCGCAGAAAGGCTCGGTTCGCCATGACGACATGCGCAAGCTCCGCCTCCGCCGGGAGGAGAACGGATGCCCGTAGCTCCGCCATCAGCGGCTGCACCAGGCGCTCCGCTTCGGCCAGCACCTCCCCGAGCACGACTTCCCCTGCCCGAGCGCAGAAGAGCGAGAGCTCCTCGCTGAGCGGATCTTGCATGGAGGGCTGCTCCATGGGCCCAGCCGAGGCAGAGCGCGCCCAGCTCGTCATGAGCTCGGCAAGTTTCTCCTCCGCCAGGCGCAGGTCCCTGTGCACCTGACGGCGGCTAATGCCCAGTTCCTCGGCCATGTCGATGGTGCTCAGCCGCTCGACGTAGCGCAGCGTGAGCACGTCATAGAGCCTGCCCTCAAGGGAGCGGAAGCGGGCCGGCCTTGGCGGGCTCAGAGCCTCGATCGCCTCCAGCAGCAGGGCGCGCAGCCGCTGTGCTCGCTCATCCAACTGCACGATGGCCTCAAGCTGCGGCAGAAGGCGCGCAAGCTCAGTCTGCGCCAGCCGCACGTTGTCGTTCAGGCAGGTCAGCGCCTCGTGCATTTGCGCTTGGGTGAAACGAACTTCCGGCGACACTCCCCACCCCGCACCTGCATTGTCGCCATGCAGAGCAGTCTGTACAAACTTGGCTCTCAGCGACCAGGCGCTCGCCGGCGGACTTGTGCCGTGGCCGCCAAGCAAGGACAATCCTGGCAGGAGGTAGACCGTGGCTGCGCCACCACCGCCGACGCTGGCGATCGTGGGTTATTCCGGAAGGGGCAAGACAACCCTCATCGAGAAATTGCTGCCGCTCCTCCTCTCCCAGGGCCTGAGAGTCGCCGTCGTCAAGCATGCGCCTCAGGAGCGCGTTGCAGGCCCTGGCAACAAGGACAGCGAGCGCTTCTGGGCCGCAGGCGCGCAAGCCGTGTGCCTGGCCGCGCCAGATCGGCTGAGCTGGGCGCTGCGCCCAGGGGATTTTCCCCAGCCGTGGCAGCTTGCCGCCGCACTGCCGGTGGATCTTGTCCTGGTCGAGGGGTTCAAGGAAAGCTGCCTGCCGCGCATCCTGCTTGTGGACAATGACCCGCAGGAAGCCCTGGAGCTTGCCAAAGGCCAGCAGGTGCTTGCTGTGCTCTGCCCATCCGGGGAGCTGCCCGGCGTGCCCTGGCCCACCCTGCAGCGAGACGACCTGAACCGCGTCGCTGCGCTAGTTTTCGCCTGGCTCAAGCAAGCCCAAAGCGCTCAAGAAGGGCCGTGCCAGCCAGCTGCCACAGGGCCGCCCACGCCGCAATGACGCCAAGCCCCGCCAGGAGCAGCCTCTGCACCACTATTACCCTGCCCTTTGCGCCGCAAGCAGCGCCTTCCGGCCGCGCGCTGGTAAAGGGCCGCCCATCGGCGACGGCCAGGGCCAGGTAACAGGCCAGGAGCGACGAGCCCCCATAGCTCACGAACGGCAATGTCACGCCGGTGAGCGGCAAAAGCCCGGTGCTGCCGCCAGCAATCAGGATGGCCTGGCCCACAACGAGCACGCTGAGCCCAAGGCTCGTGAGGGCGAGCGTCTCGCTTGCCGCCAGCCGGCCAAGCTGCGTCATCCGGCGCAGCAGGAGCCCGTAGCCCCCGACGAGCCACATAAGGCCCAAGAGGCCAAGACGCTCCAGCGCCACCGGGAAGATCATATCCGTGTGTGCCGCCGGGATGTGCAGCAGCTCCCCCGGCAGCAAGCCCTTCCCGAGTGGCCCACCCGAGGCGAGCGCCCGCCAGGCCTGGATCACCTGGTAAGCAGCCCCGAACGGATCGGCGTAGGGGAAAAGCCAGGAGCGCAGGCGCTGCTGCGCGCGCGGCGCGAGCAGGTAGAGCGCGGCGGCTGAGGCAGCCACCACGCCCCCTGCCAAGGCAAAGTGCCTGGCACCACCGCGGGCCGCAAAGGCAAGCAGCGCGGCAAGCGCAAGGACAATCAAGGCCGTGCCCAGATCCTCCTGCCCCAGAAGGAGCGCCACGCTGAGCCCGGTCGCCAAAAGCGGCAGGAGCAGGCCGCGCCGGCCTTCACCCAGCTCGCGCGAGAGCAGCAGGGCAAGCCCGAGCTTCAAAAGCTCAGAGGGCTGGAAGTAGAGGGGGCCAATGGCAAGCCATTGCCGCGGCCCCGCGCCCATCGGGTTGGTGCCCACGGCAAAGGTCAGCGCCGTAAGGCCTGCTGCAACGGGGAAAAGGAACTGGCACAGCCGCGCAAAGGCCTGCTCGCGCGCAAGAAACGCAAGTGCAAGCGCGTACCCAACAAGGCAAAGCGCCGTCCATATCGCCTGCAGGGCCGCAAATTGCGGCGCGATCAGAGTGAGGACCAGAAGCCCGGTGCTGTTGAGCGCTGCGCCAAGCGGCAGGAGGGGTTGCTCAGCCCCACTCGGCCCAACGAGGGCATGGGCAAGGAGCGCAAACACCGGCGGCACGCACGGCAG
>JAPWUW010000197.1 GCA_028275325.1 Anaerolineae bacterium
GCCTCGCTTGTGAGCCGGATGCAGCGGTTTGCCGTCCTGCGGGCCATTGGGTTCAGCGTTAACCAGCTCCTTGCGGTCGTCGCGCTTGAGTTCGCTACCGTCATTGCCTACGGGGTTGGCGGCGGGGCCTTCCTGGGGGTGGTGGCCTCTTTCCTCTTTGTGCCCTATTTTCAGCTCACCGAAGATCCGACCTTGCCCGTGCCGCCTTTCATCGCCGAGATCGCCTGGCGGCAGATCTGGTTGTTTGCCGCCGTTTTTGCGGTGGTGCTCGTCTCAGCGACAGCCGGCCTCCTTTACGGCGTGGCGAGGCGGCAACTGGCCCAGGCCTTGCGCCTGGGGGATCAGGAGTAGCTGGCCGACCTGCTGGGACTAGTGCTCGCCTGTGCGCTGGCTGGCCTGCTGCGGGTGCCGCTTTTTCGCCTGCGCGGTGCGCGGCGAGAAGCTTCGAGCTGGTTATCGGGCAGATGAGGCCTGGGCCGGTGTGAGTTTTGGGTGGGGCACTGCTATGCTATACTGCCGCTAGAGTTACCAGAAGGCCGGCCGGGGCAAGGTCCAGTTGAGAGTTCTCCTTGTTGCGCCACGGGTGCAGCTGCCCATAGACACACGTTCCTCGCCCCCACTGGGGCTTGCCTACCTCGCCGCCATCTCGGAGCGGCGTGGGGATGAAGTGCGGGTGTATGATGGCAACGTGGAAAGAGAAAGCCTGGAGGCCGTGGTAGAGGCCTTCAGGCCCCACGTTGTCGGGATTTCCGCCAATACCATCCAGGTGCAGTCGGCATGGAGGGATGCGGCGCTGGTTCGAGCGCGCAGCGATGCGGCGGTAGTGCTCGGCGGCCCACATCCAAGCATTCTTCCGGGCGAGAGCCTGCAGCAGCACGGAGTGGACTTCGTCGTGCGCGGCGAGGGCGAGGAAACGTGGGCGGAGCTGTGCGCCGCGATCGAAGGAGCTCCGCGGGAGAGTTGGCCGGACCGGGTGCGCGCCATTGCCGGGTTGAGCTATAGAGCCCCTGAGGGGCCCTGTCATAACCCGGAGCGTGCGCCCATACAGGATTTGGATCGCCTGCCATTTCCGGCCTATCGATATTTCCGCATCGAGCGCTACACGAACTTGCAGCCAACACTGGATGCGCGCAAGGGGCCAAGCTACCCGATCCTCACCTCTCGAGGGTGCCCGTACCAGTGCTCCTACTGTTGCCAGATAGGCCCGCGGCGGTGGCGAGCGCGCTCGCCTGAGAACGTGGTGGCTGAATGGCGTTGGCTGGTGCGCGAGCTCGGTGCGCGGGAAATCGGAGTTCTGGACGACTCATTCAACATTGACCGCGAGCGGGTTCTGCGCATCTGCGAGCTGCTCGTAAAGGAGGGCCTGAACCGCGTGCCGTGGATCATGATCAACGGCATGCGCGCTAACCTGGTGGATGAAGAGCTGCTGCGCCGGATGCGGGAAGCAGGCTGTATTCGCACTGCCTTCGGGGTGGAAAGCGGCAACCAGCGCATCCTGGACGAGGTGATCGGCAAGCACCTGACCTTGGAGCAGGTGCGGGCAGCCTTCCGGGCAGCGCGGGCTGTGGGCATGGAGACGATCGGTTTCTTTATAATCGGGCTGCCGGGCGAAACTGAGGAGACGATCGAGGATACCATTCGTTTTGCCTGCGAGCTGGATCCGCTGGTTGCCAACTTCTCCATGGCGATGCCCTTCCCTGGCACGCGCATGCATGCGACCGTGATGGAAAAGGGCCGGTTGCTGGTCAAGGATTATGACGACTACGCTTTCTTTGAGGGGCGTGCAGCGTTTGAAATGCCTGGGCTGCCCCGCGAGCTTGTTGAGCGCAAATGGAAGGAGGCGTACCGGCGCTTTTACTTCCGGCCCAGGCGGATCCTGAGGCAGCTGGGCCGCTGGAGCACATACCGGGACCTGCCCCGGGTGGTGCGCGTGGCGTGGCGGACGGCCTTTGGATAAGGTAGGAGCGGAGAAGGCGAACGTGCGCAACCGGATCTACTTTGGGGATAACCTGGCTGTGTTGCGGGCGCTGCCGGATGGTTGCGCCAACCTCATCTACATTGATCCACCCTTCAACACGGGTCAGGTGCGCTGCTATAGCCGCTTGCGCGTCTTTGCCGATGATGCCGGGGAGCGGGTTGGCTTCCAGGGCAAGCGGTACCGGAGCATCGTTGTGGGCAGGCGCAGTTTCGCCGATTGCTGGGATGATTACCTCGAGTTTCTCGAGCCGCGGTTAGTGGAGGCACACCGGGTGCTGGCACCGAACGGCAGCTTCTACCTGCACATGGATTATCGGGAGGTGCATTACTGTAAGGTCCTTCTCGATGCCATATTTGGCCGCGAGTGTTTCCTGAACGAGATCATCTGGGCATATGACTTTGGCGGGCGCAGCAACCGCCGCTGGCCGGCCAAGCACGACAATATCCTCTTCTATGTCAAGGATCCGGAGAACTATGTCTTCAACCTGGACGCGGTGGAGCGCATACCGTATATGGCACCGGAGCTCGTCGGGCCGGAAAAGGCCGCTCGCGGCAAGGCGCCGACTGACGTCTGGTGGCACACCATCGTGCCCACAAACAGCAAGGAGCGCACGGGCTACCCGGCGCAGAAGCCCCTTGCCATCCTGAGGCGGATAATCGCTGTCTCCTCTAACCCGGGGGATCTTGTGCTGGATTTCTTCGCCGGGAGCGGCACAACGGGCGTTGCTGCTCATGAACTTGGCCGCCGCTTCATCTTGGTGGACAACAACCCCGAGGCGCTTGCCGTGATGGCCGAGCGGCTTGGCGCGATCCCTGAGCTCGAGTGGATAAACTTTGGGCAAGAGCCTGCCATGCAGGGCGCCACGCTGGCGCAAGCTTGTACGCTGCTGGGGTAGAAGGCGTTGACGCTGAAGGTCTGGCGGAAGGTTTGCCATGGGTGAGGGCAGGATCCGCTGCAGTGTTGGCGTGACGGCCTACAATGAGGAGGCCAACATTGGGCGCCTCCTGCAGGCCCTGCTGGATCAGGAGCTGCGCGAGGTCGAGATCACTGAGATAATCGTGGTGGCCAGCGCCTGCACCGACCGCACGGAGGAGATCGTGCGGGAGTACATGGCCAAGGACCCGCGCATCAAGCTCCTCACGCAGCCGCGCCGCGAGGGCAAGACTTCGGCTGTGAACCTTTTCCTCAAGCACGCGCGGGAAGACATCTGCGTGGTTGAGAGCGGCGATACGCTCCCGCGCCAC
The DNA here is from genome assembly GCA_028275325.1 of Anaerolineae bacterium. Lineage (GTDB taxonomy): Bacteria > Chloroflexota > Anaerolineae > DRVO01 > DRVO01 > JAPWUW01. The sequence goes on from JAPWUW010000197.1 coordinate 3,223, forward strand.
GATAGCATCGAGAACCTTGTGCGCATGTTCCGGGATCCAACGGTAGGGATGACGGGGGCGCACAAGGTGCCGGTGAACGCCCCGGACCACATTGTGGGTTACCTCACCCATTTGCGGCTGGCGCTGGAGCACAACCTCTGCCTGGAGATCCCGCGCTTGGGCGAGCTGATCGCCTTCCGCAAGGTGTTCGACGCCATCCCGCCAGATGTGGCCATGGACGAGGCGTTTGTCGAGCACTTGGTGATCAAGCGGGGGCTCAAGGTGCTCTATGCGCCGGATGCGGTTGTGTACAACACGGGGCCGGAATCCTTCCGGGATTTCGTGCGGCAGCGGCGGCGCAATTATGCGGGGCACCTTTACTTGCGAGATAAGTACGGGCATAAGGTGGCGAGCCTGGACAATCGGCTCGTGTTGCGCGTGGCCTGGCGGGAGGTGCGGTCGGCGCTGTGGCTCCTGTATGCGCTGACAGTGCTGGCCTTGGTGGAGGCGCTCTCGCGGGTGCTGGGCGGCTACGACTACTACATCCGCAAGCGCAAGCACGTGGTTTGGGATATGGCCTGGAGCCAGAAGGCCGATGTGGCGGCCAAGGCGCGGCCCAATTCCGACCACGTTACGCTGCTTGGGAGCGCTGTGCCCAGAGGGCGGGATAAACGGTGAGGAAAGGGCGCCTCGGGGACGTTCTCAAGGTTGCTATCAGCCTTGGCCTGACTGCTTACCTCTTTGCAAGGGCAGACACAGCGGCTGCGCTGGCTGTGGTGCGCAGGGCCGACCCTGCTTTGCTCGCCCTTGCACTGGCCGTATACTTCGGCGCCTTGATGGCCAATGCCGCTAAATGGTGGCTCGTGCTGCGCGGACAGGGCGCAGCAGTGCCGTACCGGGAGGTCGTATCGTTATCCTTCGTAGGGCTGTTTTTTGGCAATTTCCTGCCGAGCAGCGTGGGCGTGGATGTGGTGCGTGGCTACGGGCTGGCGCGCTACTTGGCGCGGGCTGGGGACGCTGCCGTATCTGTGGCGTTGGATCGGCTGGTTGGAATGTTGGCGTTCCTGAGCACAGGCGCCTTCATGTCTTTGCTTGCGGTGTTCGGTTGGGGACGCGCCGACCTTTTGCCGTTGGGCTGGGCTGTTTGGGCAGTGTGGATGGGCATGGCGGTGCTCGTTTTGGCCCTGTTGAGCCGCCGTCTCTGGCTCCTTGTGCGCAGGGCGTCGGGCTTGCCGGTTATCCGCCGTGGCGCACGGCTGCTAGAGCGCCTTTCGGGGCTGGTGCAAGCGCACCGGGAGCGGCCAGGGACGCTAGTTTGCGCCTTTGGGGTTGGGCTGCTCGTGGTGTTGCTCTCGAACATGGCCAACTACCTTGTGGCCTCAGCGGCGGGCGTAGGCTTGCCGCTGGCTTACGTTTTTCTTTTCAACCCCATGTTGGCCTTTGCGCCAGCCATCGTGCCGTCAGTGGGCGGGCTGGGCGTGAACCAGGGGGCGTACGACCTGCTATACGCCTCCATTGGGGGGCTTATCGAGCGGCCTGCCGCCCTCGGCATCTCGGTGCTGATGCAGCTTATCGCTTACGTGAGCAGCTTGCCGGGCGGGGCGCTATGGCTGCGCCGCAGGCAGGCGGGCGCAAAGGCCGTTGTGCTGGGCCGCGGAGTGGCGGGCAGTGGAGACACCTAGCGGGGAGGTTGCAAATTGCGCCTGTTGCTGGTGAGCCCCAAATCGCAGGTGTGGGAATCCCGGGTGCACATACACATGGGGCTGGGGTACCTCGCTGGTTCAGCACTGCAGCATGGCCATGAGGTCGCCATTTACGAGGCTGCTGTGGAGGATGAGCCTCTGTCGGCCTGGCTTGCTCGGGCGCGCTGGGATGTTGTGGGCATTTCAAGCCCTACACCGCTCATCAAGGAGGCGTGGCAAGCGGCGGACGAGGCGCGGCAGGCCGGTGCGGTTACAGTCCTCGGGGGGCCACACCCCACGCTGGCGCCGGAGGAATCCCTGTTGCAGCCGCAAGTCGACCTTGTCGTGCGGGGGGAGGCGGAGGAGACGATTGTGGAGCTGCTTGCTGCCCTGGAGAGGGATTCGGGGCGGCTGGATGCAGATGGCCGGCGGCTCTTCCGGCGCTGCGCGTGGGAAGGGGTTGCTGGCTTATCCTTCCGCGACGAGGAGGGG
>JAPWUW010000198.1 GCA_028275325.1 Anaerolineae bacterium
GCCGCTGTTCCAACTGATGGAGTGCCTGCTGGCGCAGTTCCTGGAGGCCGGGGTATTCGGGGTCCTCCTGAGAGATTTGTTGCAAAAGGGCCCAGGTGTGGCTGGGGTCGTCTTGCAGGGATCTTTCCGCCTCGGCGAACAGCTTGGCCAGGCGCCGTTCCCGCTCCAGGTGCTCCCGGGTGGGAAGATGTGGAGGGGATGCCGGCCCCTGGCCAGAGCGTCCCTCGTCCATGCGCACAGAAGGGTGACCTGCTTCAGCCCCCTGCGTAGCTGGATAAGCGATCTTCGTTTCCGGTGCTCTCGCCGCCGCACTGTTGGGGACAACCTCACTGACGTCGTGTTTCTCTGTGGGCTTTACCTGCACTTCCTCCTTTGGACGCTCGGCTCTGATGCCCGCAGCTTCTTCCCGGAATAATTGGGCCACCTCTGCCCCATCCCAGGGGCGCTCCGCCGGGTTCTGCGCCAGCATTCTCGCCAGCAGATCATCCAGCCACGGGGGCACCTCCTCCCGCAGGGAGCGCACCCGCGTCCCTGGCCGCACGTTGCGGTACCTTCGCCCCGTCAGCATCTCGAACAACAGCAGTCCCAGGGCATACACGTCCGAGGCCGGCGTCAGGTACCCATAACTGCTCTCCTGCTCCGGGCTCATATACCCCGGCGTCCCCGGATGGGGCACCCCCTGGCTCATCACCGAGCGCAGGCTTGGCCCCCCGGGCACCTGCGCCAGACCCAGGTCGGCCACCTTCGCCCGGCCCTGCTCGTCGAAGAGGATGTTGGAGGGTTTGAGGTCGCGGTGGACGATGTCGAGGGGGTGGATGGCCGCCAGGCCCTGGGCGATGTCCAGGGCGATGCGCACGCACTCGTCTATGGGCAGGGGCCGGCGCTCCTGGCGGGCCTGGTCCAGGCGGGTCTGGAGGCTGCCGCCGGCGGCATACTCCATGACCAGGGCCAGCATGTCCTCGGACTCCTCGAAGTCGTGGACGCGCACCACGTGGGGGGAGTCGATGTGGGCGCCCAGTTGGGCTTCCAGTTGGAAGCGTTTGCGGTAGTCCTGGAACTCGGTGCTGCCGACGCCGGGGGCGTCGCGGCGCAGGATCTTGATGGCGCGGGGTGCGTTGAGCTGGATGTGGGTGGCCAGGTAGACCTGGGAGAAGGCCCCCTCGCCCAGCAGGCGCTCGATGCGGTATTTGCTGTTCAGGAAGAGCTCGCCAGGTTGTAAAGCCATACCTTCCTCCAAACGCTTCCGCAACGGAATAAATTTGCCCCTATCAAATCCTTTCAGGATGTCTCAAGAAGCGGGGCCAGCCGGCCGCGTTCCTTGAACCGGTTTTGGAGATGCAAAAGGTTGTCCCGTAGTCCGTTCGCCAGTTCTCGCACATGGATGAAATCGTGGGCCAACGCGGCAGAGGCCAGGTCTTCGCTTTGTAGTGCCAATTCTGTGGCACTGCGGATAAGGGACGTATCGAAGATCAACATTTTCAGCAAGGCTTCTGGTGTGAGATGCTGGGCGGTTAGCCATGGCGCTCCTCCAGAAGGGGTGGACAGGACTTGCTGACGAATTCGCTGGCATTCTTCCATCAATTGATGGAGTTGCACGGCCAGATCTCGGCCGGCCGCAGTGCGAAAGGCCGCTTTTCGTGCAGTCTCAACATTGGCGGAAACCCGTTCGAGCGCGCCGGCAACCTCGCCCCGAACCACGCGGTCTGTCTCCTGGCGGTCTCTGAGCTTCAATCTACCAAGCAAGTAGACTGATGCGGCAGTTTGCTGTCGACGGGCCTGTGCTCTGCGCTTGAGCCAGATGCTCACGGTGAAGGTCGCGATGGTGATCCCGAAGCTGACTGCCGCGGTGAGACGGTGGGGTATCTCTGGGTTAGGAAATAGGCCTGGCGCGAAAGTAATCAAAAAAGTGGTGGTGGAACCGAACAATCCCGCTGTCCATCGAAGAACGGTTACTACCTGTAACAAATTCCTGGACGGATCCGGGTAGGCTTCCGCAGGGGGCCTCTTCTCTTGGCGGCGAAGAAGCCTGTCGACGCGGGCTGCAACGGAGGCCTCCAATGTGGTGCGAAGGCTTTGGAGTCGTTCTTGGAGCGTTTTTGGATCGAAGCTGCTGGCCGTGTCAGGGGTTGTGGTAGCTTGTGAGGATCCAAGCATCGAGGCTATGGTTTGCTCAAGTTCCAGGTCCCGTCGGAGGGCTTCCAGCGCCGGCTGGTGCTCTTTCTGGGCCAGAAACTCTTCCCACTGTCGCCGGCGTTCTTCCTGGGATTGAGCGGCTTGCTGTTCCAAACGTGACAGTCCCTCGCGTAATGCCAACAGGCGTTCTGCGCGCTCAATAGCCACATGGGTGGGAATAAAGGCCAGGTGGGTCACAGCGCGAACGCGAAGGCCCCAAGATACCAGGTAGTTCCCGAGAAAAGAGAATAGTTCGCGTTCGAGACCATGGGCTACGTCCCGCGTGTAGCACAAGTCCTGTTCCAAATAGGAGCGGGTTAGTCCTTCCAGATGGTGCTCACAAGCCTCAGCAATGGCTTCTGCTAGTTCCGCCTCGGTGAGGCCTTCGCGTTGGGGATGCATCAGAGGAACCAGCGCAGCAAGGTCCAAAGGCTCCACCAGCACCAGGAAATCCGCCTCGACTGACATGCCATCCGCCGTAGGAAGCGCGTTGACAAGCACATGTGCGCTCCATGGGCCTTTCGTGGCCAGGTAGCAGTAACCCTGTAGGCCGGCGAGCCCTTGCCATAATGATCTCACGCGGTGCTTTCCGGGTCCCAGACTGCGCATGTTGCCGCGAGAATCCCGGCATAGCGCGAGGTGATCGGGGGGCACTTCCAGGGTCCTGGAGATAAAACCTGGCAGGTCATCCCAATGGATCCGCCGTACCAGCAGTTTTGCCGGCTCGGTCGTGCCGATTGGTGTGAATTGGTGCCCAGTGTGAAACTTGAGACCCATACGCAGTTTTCCTTTCGACTATGTAAACAAGCCCCCGCGTGGACCAAATCTGCAAGCACCCGGATAGTAGTGTGAGGTACGCTCCGCTAGCAGAAGGTGGCGTGAAAGGCCTTGACGAAGACCTCCTTGGCCGTTAGGTTTTACAACGCTATGCTTGCCCAGCATAACGTCACGGAACCGGACCATCATTACTGTCAGCCTGGAAAGCCAAACCAGTGCCACAGTGGATGCAGTATTTCTGCCCCCGCCCGACGGGTTGGCCACAAGATGGACAACACTGCACGGGCGCGCCCGGCCATCCTTGCCGCACATCTTGGGGTGCCTCCATGTCCTCGGTGTGGTATCGCGAGATCACTGCGCCGGCGTCCCCCATTACGTTCACCTGGCCAACAGGTCCGTTTGCTCTCAACACTCCTATATCACGAGTATGGATCGGGAGCCCTTCTGCCGTATTCGGGGACACCTCCACCCGCAACAGACCCACATCGCCTACATGAATGCTGGGCGGCGGCTGTCGCGGCTCGGCAGCCTGGATGGGGATGCGCAGTATCTGCCGCAGCGGCCCCAGTCCAGGCTCGCCTGAATCGTACTCCAGTTCTACCTCTAGCTCGCTCTCCAGCTTCGTGGCTTCCAATGTAATGGGGATATGCCACATTGCCCCCGGCTCAAAGGGCCTGGGGATCTCCACCTGTACCAGGTTCTTCAACGACCCGCCCAGGAACAAGCGAATGCCATGACGGATCGGCCGCTCCCCTTCATGAATCAATCGCAGGGCAAACTCGCCGGCCTCCCATTGTACAAAGTTCGGCACGTTGACCGGCTGTATCCAGACGAAGGGCAGGCCGGCGCAGCGCGCCAGGGCGCGGGTACACTCGTTGAGCTCGTCCCCCAGGCGCAACCGGAAATACAGATCCGCGGCGCGACGGAAGTAAGCGACAGCCCGGCAGGGGTCCCGACCGCGCCAGACCTCCCCGGCATGTCGGAAGGCCTGTGCCGCCTCCTTAAGTCTTCCCAACGCCAGCCAAAGCTCGCCGGCCTTCTCCGGCTCGCCGGCCTCCTCCCAGAGCTGGGCAGCACGATCATATCCTTCCTTCTGATCCGTGCCGGACAAACCAAAATGGGCGGCCAGAGCATGGCAGTCAGCGGCCTCGGTGCGGCGCCCCGCCCGCTGCAGCCGCTCCGCCGCCCAGATGTAGTGCCCCAGATGCCAGGGCAGCACCACTACGGTGCCGTTGTGCGCCGCAGCCACAATGAGGTCGTCCGTGATGAGAGGCTCGCTCAGGACCGGTGCGCCCAGGTCAAAGGCCCAGGCTACTGCTTGCTGTTCCGGGTCTATGGCGTAGACCTTGCCGTCGTTGGCACCCACGATGAGCAACCCCTCGACCAGGGCCGGCGTGGTAGCGATTCCCCCGCCCAACTCCAGCTCCCACTGCACTTTCCCCGTCTCCGCGTCCAGGGCGTATAGACGGTGGTTAAGGGAGCCGACGTAGAGCGTGCCCCGGTGGTAGAGGGGCGAGGTGCTCAGGTTGTAGAGGCGGCGCTCCCCCGGTTGGGCCTGGATGACGAAGGGATGCTCCCACGCCGGCTCGCCGCTGCGCGGGTCGAAGGCCATGAGGGCGCCGGCTGAGGGCTGGTCCCGGTAGGTGGTCACGTAGACCTGACCCCGCGCGGCCACGGGCGTCCCTCGCGCATGGCCTCCCGCCTCCTGCGTCCAGAGAAGATGGCCGGCCTCGTCCACGGCCACCACCCGGCCCGGCAGACGGCGGCCCGTGCTGCCATACGTGGCCACAATGATGGCCTGTAACACGCCCCGCTCCCGTGCGATGAGGGGGGAGGCAGGGATCTGGGTAGGGCGGTCGAACACCCGTACCGGGTCCCGCCAGACGCGATCGCCATTGCGCAGGTCTAGACAATACAGGTAGCCATCGCAGGCGGCCACATAGACTCGCAGATTGTACACGGCCGGCGCCGCCCGAACCGCGCCACCTAACGCTTTCCGCCACTTTACCTGCAGTTGGCCCAGGTCGAACGCCATAATCTCCCCTTGGCCGGCGCCCACACCAATGGATGCAGTAGTGAGGAGGACCCACTCCCCGGGGCTTCCGGTTCCAGTTTCGCAGAAGGGGGAGGACGTGACAGTGATGCCTTCCACCGGACGACCCAGGCGGATGGTGTGCAGTTCCTGCCCATCTTCCAGGCTGAGGATGGTCAGGCCGCCGTCGGGTTGGCCTGGCTCGTTCCAGGCTGGCTGGTAGCCCCAAGGGAGGAGGATCACGGGCCGGCCGTCCAAATGGGCCAGGGCCAGGCGGGGCGCCGGATTGCCAGGAACGGTGGCCTGCCAGCAGGGCCGATCCGGCGGGGTGGGGATATGGATGGCCGGCCGCCCCCGCCCACAGCGAGGGC
>JAPWUW010000199.1 GCA_028275325.1 Anaerolineae bacterium
ACCTGCCAGGTACCAGAGCAAAACGAACCCTATGGCGAGCAGGATGAGGAGCGTGGGCCACTGCATGCGCACCAATCCCGAGGATTTGCTGGACATGGATCACCTCCAACTGGAGAGAATGCTCTGAGAAAGCGCCATTTCCCCCGGTTGGAGGTAGAGGGCGGAGGGCGCTTGACCCCTGGGCCAATGCCACACTGGCACAGGCAGAAGCACAATTGCCGCAGGGTACGGCTATGCCCTCTCATTGCCGTCGGCCTCGCGCATGGGGCCGGCTGGGCAGCTTGCGCAGGTAGAACCTCTCCTGCCCGTACTCCAGCTCCACCAGGATGCCCGAGCCGAGCAACTCGTCCACCACACCCCAGTCAGCCCCATCTCGGCGCAGCAGTTCCTCCACCGCATCCCGGCGCATGGGATGTACCGCCGTGATGCTAAGGAGGTCTGCCTTGGCATCCCCACTGGCAGAAAACGCATTCCCCTCATATCCAGTGAGCAGCTCCGCGCGCACCCCCCTCGCGCTCAGCGCGGCGTGCAGCGCCAGCAATGCGCCCTCCGCTGCCGGCAGTACCCAGCTCTCCGCCGGCGGCCTGACGGGCACGGCGATGTAAGCGGTATCGGGCCGGAGCGAAGCCACGAGGTCGGCTATCGCCTCCAGCTCCTTGGCCGAGTCGTTCGCTCCCCACACGAGCATTGTCTCAGTGGCCAGGAAGGCACCAAACTGCTCCCGGAAGGCGGCCATTCCTCGCAGGATCTGTTATAGGCGCAGGGCCCGGTGGGGGCGGTCTACGCGACGCCAAGGCCCTTCTCCGGCGGCATCCGCCTTGAGGGAGACCCAGTCGGCCAGGCACAGCGCCGAGCGGACCTCGTCTTGCCAGAGGAGGCTGCCACTGGTGATGACAGCCACAGGGACGCCCAGCCGCTTGAGCAAGGTGAGGAGCCGGCCCAGGTGCAAGTCCAGGGTGGGCTCGCCATCTGGGACAACGGTGATGTAGTCCACCCCCTGGCCCTGCGCATACGCGGCACGCAGCCGTTCTTGCACGGCCGCAGCTACCTCTTCGGGCGGGTAGAAAGCACGCCTTTGGGTGCTGACGGATACTGCTTTGCCCAGCTGGCAGTAGACGCAGGAGTAGGTGCAGGCCTTCGGCGGGATGTTGTTGACACCGAGACTGCGGCCTAACCTGCGTGAAGGAACTGGCCCGAAGGCAAAGGCTTCGCTCACTCTACTGCTCGCCTGCCCATGCCGGTACGCGCACATCTTGCACGAGGTCGTGCCGCGGGACAAGGGGCTTGATATCGAGCACGGGGGAGCCATCCAGGGCGTCAAGCCCCTGGACGAAAAGGACATTGCCCTCGCGCCGCACCAGCCGCACCGCTGTGATGGCTATGGGGTTCGGCCGCACTGGCGAACGCGTGGCGAAGACGCCCGTGAGGGGCAGCTGCGGGTTGCCCCTGGGGTATACCTTCAGGACTCCGCTCCACCGCGAGCGATGCAGGTGGTAGATGACGACGAGGTGGGAGAACTCCTCTACGCCATCGAGGCCTTCAGCGTACTCGGGCAGCAATTCGATCCGCGCAAGGCCCTCGGGGTCCTGAGATTCCTCCGCGCCCTGGCCGCTATGCACTACCCCTATTGGCCTCAAAACGAGCTCCTCCACCCAGCCCTTCCTCTCGCTGCCCGCCTGCGGCACCGGCTGAGCGCAGCTTGCACCCTCAACCTCGCTCGCCCAGGCGCACCGGCACCAAGGGTAGCTTTCCTTTACCCTCTGCGGCTCGGCAGGGAATGACAAGCCGCAGGCCGTGCACCTCAGCCACAAGGGCCCCGACGCCGTATACCTCCTCGATGAGCTCCGGCTGGATCACATGCGCATCTCCCTGTGCCCATATGAGGCCATCTTTCATGACGAGGAACCTGTCACCGTAGCGCAGGCCAAGGTTTATGTCGTGCGTGGCCACAAGGCAGGAGACATCGCCCTGGTGAGCAATATCCCGCAGTGCCGCCATGATGTCAAGCTGGCTCCTGATGTCCAGGTTGCTGGTGGGCTCATCCAGCAGCAACAAACGCGGCTGCTGGGCTAGGGCCCTGGCGAGGGTCACCCGCTGCAGCTCGCCGCCGCTGAGCTCGTGCAGGCGCCTGAGGGCCAGGCTCTCCAGGCCGAGGAGCCGCAGCACACGCTCGGCAAACTCCAGATCGCCAGCGCTTGGCCCCCAGCCAAAGTGCGGCTTACGGCCGAGCAGCACGGCGTCGAAGACGGTCATGAAGTTGGCCTGCGTCGCCTGTGGCACGTAACCCACAAGCCTTGCCAGGCGCTCCGGGCCGAAAGCGCGCAAGGGCTTGCCGTCCAGGAGCACAGCGCCGCCGCTTGGCCGCAGGATGCCATTGAGGCACTTGAGCAGGGTGGACTTCCCAGCACCGTTTGGCCCAAGGATCACCACCAGCTCGGCGGGCCTCACCTCGAAGGTGACCCCCTGCAGCACAGGGTTGGCCCTGTAAGAGAAAGCCATCCCATCAACTTTGAGCAACATCTCAGGCCCTGCTCTGCATCTGCACCAGAAGGTAGATGAACATCGGCGCGCCCAGGAAAGAGGTGAGGACACCGACGGGCAGGATCGCGGGCGCGATTGCGCTCCTGGCGGCTGTGTCCGCCACAAGCAGGAGGAGCGCCCCGAGGAGAGCGGAGCTCGGCAAGAGGTAACGGTGGTCGCCGCCAACAAGCAGCCGCACAGCGTGCGGGCAGATCAGGTCCACGAAGCCGATTATGCCGACGAAGGCCACGGCCACAGCCGTGACCAGCGATGCAAGCAGCATCCCCAGCAATCGATCCCGCTCCACGCGCACGCCCAAGGACTTGGCCGTCTCATCGCCGCTTGTGATGGCGTTGTAGTCCCAGCGCTTGAAGCAAAAGTAGGCGAGGCACGGGATGGCCACTGCCCCCATCAGGCCAAGCTCCCGCCAGATAGGCCTGCCCAGGTCCCCGAACGTCCAGTAGACCATGCTGGCAAGCTCCTGGTCCTCGGCAAAGTACTGGATGAGGGTGGTGCCGGCCGTGAAGAGCGAGCTCATGGCCACACCTGCCAAGATTATCGCAGCCGGGCCCAGCCCGCGCGCCCGTGCGAGCGCCAGTATGGCCAGCACCCCCACTAAAGAGCCGCTGAAGGCAAGCAGCACGACGGCATATGGGTTGTGCACAAATATCCTGCCGCTGCTCTCGGCACCGCCGGCGCCTACTATGAGCGCGATGCCCAGCGCCGCGCCGAACATCGCTCCGTGCGAGATGCCCATGGTGAAAGGCGAGGCCAGCGGGTTGCGCAGCAGACACTGCATGACAGCTCCAGCCGGCCCAAGCATCGCCCCGACAAGAAGGGAGGCGACAATCCTGGGCAGGCGGATGCGCCAGAGGACAAGCCCCACTCTCGAGGCCGGCTCAGCCAAGGCCTGAGCAAGGTCGCCGAGGGACAGGGCGTAAGAGCCAACGTTGAGCGCATACAGGGAGGCGGGCACGAGCAGGAACAGCAAGAGGGCGGCAAACGCGGCCCTCGTGCTCGTGTGTCTTCTGTAGGCCGCCGCAACGCTTGCTTGCCTGGCCGTCTCCTGCATCATTGCACTGTTGCGCTCTCAAGATCCAGCTTGCCGAAGCCACCAAAGGCCTCTTTCATCTCGGCATAAAGAGGCTTGCCCACCAGGAAGGCGTAGAGCTCGTCGGCCTTGGCGGCTGGGTCCACATCGGCAAACCTTTCGGGGTAGAGCACCTTGCCCGCGAAGTAGGCATCGGCAAGAGCCGTCTCCACGTTGGTGCTGTAATAGTTATAGGGCAAGAGCCCATAAACCTGCCCTTTCTGGAACGCCGTGAGCGAGCGGTAAAAATCCGGGCTCTTGGCAAAGTCCTGCAGCACAAGCTCCAGCCCACCCTCGTCCAAGAAGATGATTTCGGGGTCCCATTCCACGATCTTCTCCCGATCCACCATATGGTGGCCGGCAGGGAGCTCGTCGGCCACGTTCCTGGCGTGCACCGCACGCAGGACGGGGAAGGCCGATTCGGTACTCTCCAAGCCGTGCGCGCCCTTGTAGCCAATGCCGCCTACGTAGGTCGTGGGCCGTTCGGAATCCGGGATGTCGGCAGTGCGCCGGTCCAGATCCGCAAGCGTCTCCTTTACAAAGGCCACCACCTCGGCGGCGCGCTCCTCCGTGCCCAAGATGGAGCCGGCAAGCTCGAGCGAGCTCAAGAGCTCCTGGCTGAAGGGGTCGTCGCCATAGCTGAGGACGACCACGGGGATGCCAGTCTGGCTCTGGAGGTTGTCGGCCGTGCGACCATCTACATAGGTGAGGAAAAGCACATCGGGGTTCACCTGCACCAGCGCCTCGGCATCGGGCAGGTTGCCCGGACCACCCGGCCCGATAGAGGGCAAGCCCCTGAGTTCCGGGTGCGCCATGATGTAGGGCCTGCCGGCTGGATCCCAGCGGTTCTCGGCATCCTCGACGCCAACTACCATGTCCTGCGCCTGCAGGTAGACGATAAGCCGCAGCGCCCCGGGCCCTGCCGCGGCGACGCGCTGCACATGCCTTGGCAAAGCAACCTGCCGGCCGAGAAGATCCTGAACGGTTCGTTCCCCTGCTGCCTCAGTATTTGCGCTGCTTGCAGCTTGCGGCGCTGACGCCATCGGCCCCGGGAGCGCCACCGCGCAGCCCACAGGCATGAGGAGAAGGGACAGAAGGAAGGCCAAACTCAGGAACGAAAGAAGGCGTCGCATGCACTACTCCTTGCTTTGAGGATGCTTTTGCCACTGCACAATGCCGCGGCCGATCAGGGCGTGAAACGGCTCGCCCGCGCAGCGCAGGCAGTAAGCTTTGCCATCGGCGCAGGAGGCCACGCGCGTCTCCATGGCGAGCTCCCTGCAGGCGGCACAGCGCTTGCTTGAGAAGATGGGCGCCTGCTCGATGGGCTCGACCCTGATGGGCCGCACGTCGAAGAACGAATCTGGCAGCGCGAGCACGCGTAGACCTGCCTCCTGCCAGAGTTCCTCAAGTCTGGCTGCATCCTCAGGCGTGCCGCAGCGCCTTCTCACCACCTTGTCGAAAAGCTCGCTGGCCTCAGGCGGGAAGCTCTCCCCCTGCAGCTCCTCGTCGTCCACGCAGATGCGCACGCCCTCCCAAGTGCTGCGGCGCACCAGGGAAAGCGCTGTCTTGCCCAGGTCGAGGTAAACGAGGCTGTTGTTCCCAAGGGTGCAGCCTGTCGCCACCTGAACGCCATCCGTGAAGCAGTTGTTACACTCCACAACCGCCAGCAGGCTTTCGGCCACGCTCTCCTGCACGCCCGCCCTGCCGACCCCAAGGGCGCGCATCGCCAGGGCCGAGG
>JAPWUW010000018.1 GCA_028275325.1 Anaerolineae bacterium
TTTTGCGGCGCGACCAGGATGCCTACCAGGTGCGGGTAAAGCCTCTTGAGCACCCGCTTGTGGTGCCGGTGGTGACCCAGAACCCTGAGATCGAGGTTGGCGTCATGGGCTATCCGGAGCGCGCCTCGGCGGAGTTCGGGGAGAAAGTGGTCAAGGAAGCGGTGGCGGGCCTTGCTGAGCTCGTGGCCGAGCTGGAGGGCCGCGCCAAGAGCGCCCCGTGAGCTGTTCGATAGCGGCGTTGACGAGCTGGCAGGGCCATCCCGGGGGCAGGGTACAGGGGGCTACTCGGCCTTGCCTGTAGCTTCGGGTCCGCCAGGGCGTCATGCCCGGCATGGTCCTGGAAGTCTTCGAGGAGGGCGTGAGGGCGCAGCGGCTTGGGGTGAGCATCTGCCTCGTGCCTCAAAGGCGTCACCCGCAGGGCTGACCCCTTGTGGTTGAAGACCGACGAGGCTGACATGGGAGGGCATCGTGGCAAAGGGCGTGCGCCCTTGGCTCAGGGAGCGGGGCCGGGATTCTGTCATGCCCCCAGACAGAGGGACAAACGGCAGGCGCGCCCGCCCCGGTGCGCGCCTGCCGCCTTATGCCGCTCGCCCCACCGTCCCCTCGCGCCACCGGGTCGGCCTGAACCCGGTTCTGGATGAGCTGTGCCCCCATGGCTCGTGCCCGGCGAAGCGGGACGAAGCTCAAGGAACACCGCAAGGGTAGGGGCGGGCAGGCCTCTGCACTGACCCGGGCGCTGAGAAGAGGAGGCGCAGCCACATCCAGCGGGCCTGCCTGGCTGGGAGCGCAGGCGCTCACCTCCCAATCTCTTTGCCGGGGGCAGGAACTGTCAGCAAGGCGCTGTGAGCATTTTGCGGCAAGCCACGACACACAGGAATCGTGCTTGAAAAGGGCCAGCTTTCTTGCTACGGTTGCCCCTGTCTGGACGGAGGTGGCTGCATGGGCTGGTGGCGCGACCTTGGCCGCGAATCTCGGGTGTTCGTCGTCGTGGTTTTCTGCTGGCTGCTCCTCCTCACGGCAGCAGCGGTCCTCCTGGCGCTGAGAGTGGCAAGCCCACCTCCCTCGCAGGCGGGCCCCGCTTCGCCAGAGGGTGTGGAGGCCACGCTGCAGGCCGTGGTGGCGCTCGTGGCAACGCAGGCGGGTGCAGCAGCGGCCTCGCCAACTTGTACCCCTGAGACTGCGGCCGATGTGGGCCAGATCCGCGAGCTCCTGCGCGAGGACGTTCGCCGGGAGGTGGTGGTTGCCCTCACTGCGGCTGCTGCCGAGCTCGCGCTGGCGCCGACGCACACGGCCGCACCTGCGAAGCTGGCCCAGGAGCAAACCCCGCCTGCTGCTGCAAGCCCCGAGGCCTCGCCCACTGCCCGGCCACAGCCCACCCCTCTGGCGACCGGGCAGCCAGAGGCCACGCCGCAAGCGACCTCAGGGCCCGGGCCCTCGCAGCCCACAGCTGCCCCGCAGGCGCCGCAGGGGCCGCTGCCGGATCCTGCCGTGTACTGGGTGCGCTACTGGTATTTCCCGGGCGGTAAGGAGGGCTGGCAGGTGGGCTTTGCGCTCACGGTCGTGAACTGCGGCCGTACAGCAGCGCAGGGCTTCTGGGCGGCTCTGTATGTGGAAAGGACGAGCGGCGAACCGGTGGCGGCTCTGCGCTGGCGGGTACCCTCGCTTGCCGCAGGCGGCGCTCTCACGCTGACGGCGGAGGAGGCTGAGGGCGGGCCGGTGAAGCTTGCCCTGCCCAGTGGGCACTACCGCATCAGCGCCGCAGTTAACGTGCTGCCGGCTGGGGAGCAGCCTATCCCCGAAGCGAGCGTGCAGAACAACTCCCTCGGACCCTTCCGCATGGAGATCGGCACCAGAAGGTGAGCGAGGCGGCGCTTTTGCCTGGTGGCGTTTCCGGATTCTAACCAGATTCTAATGAATTCCGGGCCCCTTTCTAATGAATTGCACCCACGGGGCGCCGGCGATGCAGTATACTTGCCTGTGAAAGCCTCAAAGCTGCGCCGGGGCTGCAGGGCACGGGGCTGTGGCCGGCCAAGAGGCAAGAGAGCGCCGCTACGGGCAGAAGGGTGGAGGGTAAACATGCTGTACTGGTACCTGCGGATCAGGAACTGGCTAGCGGATCAAAGGGGGCAGGACCTAGCCGAGTACGCCCTGCTCATCGGGTTGATTGCACTAGCGGCAGTTGCCGGTGTGACGGTGCTTGGCAACGGCATAAGCGATACCATGAACGCCATCGCCGACAAGGTCCAGAGTTGGGCAGTTCCGTGAAGCGGCGGATAGCACTGGGCGCAGGTGGTTAGCACGTCGGGCAGGCGCGGCCCCCAGCCCCTTCCTCTGGGGAAGTGGAGTGCCCCTGGGGACTGCCCCGGCCCGGTGGCTCCCCTCCGCACCGCGAGGGGCGCCTATGTGGGCCCCGCTAGGGGAGGAAAGATCGAGCAAGAGCCTGATGGCGGAAGGCCTATGAGAGAGGAGCGCGGGCAGAAGGGGCAGAGCCTGGCCGAGCTTGCGGTTGTCCTGCCCCTTTTGCTCCTCATCCTGCTTGGCCTCATCGACCTGGGGCGCGTTTTCCACGCCTTCATCGTCGTCGAGAACGCCGCCCGGGAGGGCGCGCGCTACGGCGCCTCCCACCCCGGGGCGCTTGCGGCTGCTGCTGCGGCCGCCGTGGCCGAGGCCGAGGGCGCTGGCATTGCACCCGTGAGCCCGAGCGTGCGCCGCGAGGGGGATGTCATCCAGGCCACAGTCTCCTTCGAGTTCCGGCTGATCAGCGGCTTCTTGGGCATCGGCCCCATCACCATCACCGGCACGGCCCAGATGCCGGTCCTCACTGCTTCCTAAAAGGTGGCGGGAATTGCTGCCGCGCCAGGCAAACCGCACCACAGCAAAAGCCACGGGCGGCCTGCGCCCGCCGGGGCAAGCCAGAGCCCTCTTGCCGCCCGGGCGGGAGGAGGGTAGGGAGCTTGCGTATTCCTTTGGCTCGCAGGCCGGGCAGGACCTGGTTGAGTTTGCGCTGGGCGCGCTTGTCTTCTTGCTCATCGTCTTCGGCATACTCGATTTTGGCCGGGCCATTTACGTTTACACGGTCGTGGCTAGCGCTGCCCGCGAGGGCGCCCGCTACGGGGCGGTGCATCCGGAGGACCCGGACGGCATGGTCGCGGCGGCGCAGGAGCGCGCGGTGGGGGTGGCTGTGACGGTGGGGCCGATTGTCGTCTCGACCCCGGAGGTCCAGGTGAGCGTGAGCGCGAGCTACCGCTCCGTCACCCCGCTCATCGGCGCCGTCGTGGGGCAGCTCACGCTGCGCAGCACAGCCCGGCAGTACCGGGAGGTTGTGCGAGGGGTATCCCCATGACAAGGCAGAAAGGGCAGGTCCTGGTTTTGGTGGCAATTATGCTTGTGGTGCTTCTTGGCATGCTTGCGCTCGCGCTCGATGGCGGGCACGCCTACCTGCAGCGGCGCCAGATGCAGACAGCGGCAGATGCTGGAGCGCTCGCGGCGGCCAGGGAGTACTGCGCCGGCCGCCCCGGCTGGCAGGAGATGGGCCGCCATTACTGCGAGGACCTCAACGGTGCGCAGAGCTGTGAGGTCGGCCTTGACCCCACGCGGCAGCGCACCGTGCAGGTTGTGGCCGAAATAACCGTGCCTACCTGGTTTGCTGGGGTCATCGGCATGAGCAGCATCATTGTGCGCGCGGCCGCGCAGGCAGCCTGTAGCGCCCCGGCAGGCCTGGGAGACATGCTGCCCTTTGCTGTGAAGCTTCCTGATGGTGTCGGCTTTGAGGAGGGCCAGACGTACCAGTTCTGGTACAAGACACCGAGCCAGGAGGACGACCCGCGCGGGGCTTTTGGCTTTGTCGACTGGCCGTGGCTCGAGTCCGGCGAGGGGGAAGCGGCGTGCACCTGCTCCGGCGGAGGCACGAAGCTTCTGGAGTGCGTCATCGCGCAGCCCCAGTGCGCGCCGTGGGTCCAGACCGAAAAGTGGTGGAACTTTCCCGAACCTGGCGCCGAGCTCAACCCCCTGATAGATGCCTTGCGGAAGTACTGGCTCTGCAACGAAAACGGCGCAATTGTGCCCATTTACGACAAGCGCGAGGGCTCCGGGAACACCACAGAGTATTACGTGGTAGGCTTTGGCCGCTTTGTGATCAACGGCATCTGCACCGGGCAGGGCCCGGGCAAGCAGTGGGCCTGCAAGGGAGTGCCGACTCCCCTGCCCTGTGGGCCAGGGGACAAGATCGTGCAGGGGGAGTTCATAGAGTCGGTGTCAGGGGAGCAACCTGACCCCAACGCGGGCTATTATGGCGTGTACGTGGTGCATCTTTTGCGCTGAGCGGAGGGCTTGACCATGGCATCGAGCCGTAGAGGCTGGGTTTGGCTGCTTGCGGGCCTTGTCTTTGCGCTGCTTGCGGCGCTTCTGGCAATGGCGGCAGTGGAGGCGCGCGTGCAGCAGGCTGCCGGTGAGCCAGCCGCCCGGCCTGGCGCTGCTGAGGCGAAGGCTGCCGTTGTTGTGGCGGCGCTGCACATACCTGTGACGCATGCCATCACCGAGGCGGATGTGTCCCTGAAGGAGTTCCCCGTCAACCTCATCCCAGATGGGGCGGCCACAAGCATTGAGCAGGTTGTGGGCAAGGTCAGCATGGCCGATATCTATCCCGGCGAAATCATCCTGCTCCTGCGCCTGGCCGAGCCTGACGTCAGGGCCGAGAACGTGGCTTTCACCATGCCGCAGGATAAGGTGCTCTTTGCGCTCCCGCCGGATGACCTCATGTCTCGGATAGACTTGCTGCGGGCCGGGGATGTCATAGACATTCTTTTCTCCCTCACGCCCAAAGCCGAGATGATGGGCGCAGGGGCGGGCGGCTCGGGCGAGGAGTCCGAGCAGCCCCTTGGGGACCCGATGTTCACCACAGATGCCCTGCAGGCGCAGCATATCACGGCCATTGTCGTGGAGGCACCCGCTAGCGCAGGCACCGCGGCGCAGGCGACGGGCCAGCGCGTGGCTCAAGAGGCGATGGGAGCAGCCAGGCCGCAGGCCATCTTGCTCGCGCTCGCGCCGCAGGATGCCCTTATACTCAAGTACTTCCGGGATGCTGGCGGCAAGATGGATATTGTCCTGCGGCACCGGCAAAGCGAGGAGCTCTTCGACGTGCGCAGCGTGAATTACGACTACATCAAGGACCGCTACGGCCTGCAGCAAGCGGCGCCAGCCATCGGCCGGTAGGCGTGCCTACATGGAGGCGAAAGAGCAGGACGGGCAGGCCCGGGGAGAGCAGGGCGTTTCGCAAGCTCAGAGAGGCGAGAAGGATCCAGCCGTGGAGAGAAGGGGCAGGCGAATTCTGCTGGTGAGCAAGGACGAGGCGCTGCAGGAACGCGTGGACTCGGCGCTCGAGGGCAAGGGCGAATACGCTCTCCTGCGCTGCAGCGAGGATCCTGGAGATGCCCTTGTGCTGGTTTCCCAGACAAATCTCGACCTCATCCTCCTCGACCGGCGCATGCCAGGCGAGGAGGCCCTGCGCATGGTGCGCGAACTCGGCCAGCAGGTGCCAGAGGTGCCGGTGGTAGTCCTGGCCGAGCCGGCCGATGTGGACTGGATTCGTCGGGCACTGCTTTCCGGCGCCCGGGCGTTCCTGCCGCTGGAGTTTGCGCCTGGCAGCCTGCTCCAGACAATCGAGGACCTATGCGGACGGCTGCGGGAAGCGCCAGGCAAGCGCGCGCCAGGCCGCACGGTCGTCGTCGTCGGCCTGAAGGGAGGGCTGGGCCGCAGCCTTGTGGCGAGCAACCTGGCGCTGGGGCTGCACGAGCTTAGCAAGGAGCGCGTAGCCCTTGTGGACGGGCAGCTCCTCTATGGCGATGCCGAGATTCTGCTCAACCTGACGCCGCAGCACAGCATCGCCGACCTCATAGATCACGCGGGCTCGCTCGACCCCGAGCTTCTCGACGAGGCCCTGGCGCGGCATGCCTCCGGCGTGCGGGTGCTTGCGGCAAGCAATAACGCTTCTGCCATGGCGCGGCTGCGGGCGGAGCATGTACAGTCAATTCTCTCCGGGCTGCGGGCGCAGTATGCGTGGACGGTGGTGGATACGGGCAACTGGCTCGACGAGTGGCTTGGCGCTTTCCTCAGGGCGGCCGACCTGGTGCTCCTCGTGACGACGCCGGAACTCACGGCCTTGCGAGCAGCGCGCGTGTTCCTGCAGACAGCGCGCGAGCTTGGCTGCCCGCGGGAGCGGATCCGCCTTGTCATCAACCGGGCGAACCTCGTGGGCGCAATACCCCAGAGGGAGATCGAGCGCAATCTCAGTATGGAGGCATACGCCACGCTGCCCGACGACAGCGCCCTGGCGACGTACTCCATCAACCGGGGAGTACCCCTTGTGGTCAGCCATCCGCGCAAGCCTCTTGCGCGCGCACTGAAAAAGCTCGCCGGGCAGCTGGTGCAGGAGCTGGCTCCCCAGCCGGTCGCCAGGCGAGGCAGGCGCCTCCTGTGAGGGGGTTGATGGTGTGCATTTCAGCACGTGGCACTGGCTGAGGTAAGCGAGCTAAAGGAGGGTTGGTTGTTGCCATCAATCTCGAGCGTGGTTGCGTGGCTGTCATCCCGGTTGCTGGCTGCGGCGCCAGCGCCGCAGCTCCTGCTCCTGGGGATGGCGGCGCTCGTGGCGCTTGCTGTACTGTGCCTGTTTCTGGCACTGCGCGATTTCATCGCCCTGCACGCGCAGCCGGCCGGCCGCCTGCATGCCTACATTGACGTGAGCTTCCCTGAGGAAGAGCAAAAGGAGGCCGCGCGCCGTCGCAGGGGCGGCTGGCAGCGCGCCTTCATGCGGCTTTCGCTTGCCGGCAGGCTCGCCCGCGAGCTCGAGCACGCGGATCTTGCCCTCTCGGTTTTAGAGTACATGCTCATCCTGGCCGGTGCCACAGCGCTGGGCTTTGTGGTCGGCGTGTTGCGCGGCTCTGTGCCACTGGGGCTCGTGCTTGCCATCTGCGCCCCGTTTGCGGTGCGGGTGTGGGTGAGCAGGCGCACGCGCAAGCGGCGGCAGCTCTTTGCCCGTCAGCTAAACGACATCATAAACCTCGTCGTTGGCGCCCTGCGCGTCGGATACGGCACGCTGCAGGCCTTGAGCATTGTGGCGCAGGAAATGCCGCCGCCCGCCTCACAGGAGATGGGCCGCGTGGTGCGGGAAGTGCAGCTGGGGCTGCCTCTTGCCGCGGCACTCACCCGCTCCGCCGAGCGCATGGACAACGACGATTGGTCCCTCATCGTCACCTCCGTGAAGATTCAGGCAGAGGTGGGCGGGAACCTGGCCGAGATCCTGCAAAATGTGGGGACCACGATCCGCGAGCGGGAGCGCATTCTGGGAGAGATCCGCGTCCTCACGACGCAGCAGCGCCTGACTGGCTGGCTCCTCAGCTTGCTGCCGGTCGGACTTGCCGTGGCCCTTTTCATCATAAACCCCGAGTACATGAGCGGCCTTTTCACGCCAGGGTTGCCTCTCATGCTCGCCATGCTTGGCGGGCTGGGCATCGTCGCGGGGGCAATTGTGATCCGCCGCATCGTCTCCATCGAGGTCTAGGAGCGTCGGATGCAGGGCATGGAAGCAATTCTTGCCGCTTACGGC
Organism: Anaerolineae bacterium; assembly: GCA_028275325.1. GTDB lineage: Bacteria > Chloroflexota > Anaerolineae > DRVO01 > DRVO01 > JAPWUW01. Next base: position 7,601 of record JAPWUW010000018.1, read on the forward strand.
ACTCCCCTTGTGGGGGCCCTCGCGCTGCTGAGCGGCCTGGCCATTGTCATGGGCCTCAGGCCCCGGCGGGCGAACGTGGCTCAGCGGCTGGGCGGCCCAGTTATTCCAGGCGATGCCGCGGATGCGGAGCTGGCGCAGCCTTTCGCGGAGCGAGCGTTGCGGCCCTTCTTGCGGGCCATTCTCTCGTTCCTTGGGCGGCTCTCACCAAAGAGCGGCATTGAGCAGCACCGCAAGCTCATTTTGCTGGCGGGCAACCCCGGTGGCCTCACTGTGCTGGATGTACTGGGGCTCAAGCTGCTGTGCGGGGCGCTTGGCCTGGCTCTGGGCATGGGCCTGGCGCTCCGGGGGGTTCAGCCCAGGCTGCAGAAGGTCCTGTGGCTCGCCCTGCCCCCGCTGATTGGCTACTATCTGCCGACATACTCGCTGAAAAGACATGCCCGGAGGCGCCAGCACCTCATAGAGCGCGCCCTGCCGGACGTTCTCGACATGCTGACGATCTGCGTGGAATCCGGGCTTGGCCTCGAGGCCGCCATGCTGCGGCTTCAACAGCAGTGGGATAACGTGCTCACCCAGGAGCTGCGCCGCACTGTCTATGAGATGCGGATGGGCGTGAGCCGTGCGGAGGCGCTGCGGCACCTGGTGCAGCGCACGGAAGTGCCCGACCTCGCCTCCTTCGTGGCCGTTGTCAACCAGGCGGAGCAGCTGGGCGTGAGCATCGCCACGGTGCTGCGCACGCAGGCCGATCAGATGCGCATCATCCGCCGGCAGCGGGCGGAGGAGCGCGCCCGCGGTGCGCCGTTCAAGATGATCTTCGCCATGGTATTTCTCATTTTCCCAGCTATTTTCATCGTCATTCTAGGACCGTCGATACCGCGGTTTCAAAGCCTTTTCGCAACCTTTGTAAGGTAGGGAGCGTGACGCTTGGCGCAAGCAGCCGGATCGTGGGCTGATGATCCCCTCTACCGGGATGGCCTTGAGGCCCTGCAGCTTGGGCAATGGAGCCGGGCTGAGGAGGCATTTGCCAAGCTTCTCGCGCAGCACCAGGGGGAACCAGGTGCAGCCGGAGCACTGGAGCCCCTTCTTGAGAATGCTCGCCTGCGCCGCTCGCTGGAAGAGCGGTACGCAAGGAAGGTGGCGCGCGGGCGGAGGTGGCGGCTTTCGAAACGGGCAGTGCTCTGGGCGCTGATCGTGCTGGTGGCGGCTGTGGCAGCATTCCTCTTCTTTGCCTCGTGGCGGGCAGAGGGCACGAGTGACCCAGCGGCCAGCGCAGCGGCAACTGCAAGGGCACAACGTGCCGAGCTGCTGAAACAGGCGCAGGCGGAGGTGGCCGCTGGACGCTACGTCGAGGGCATTGCCCTGCTGCAGGAGATTGTGGAGCGCTTTCCCGCAGATGCCGAGGCCCAGCAACTGCTGGCCTGGGCCAGGGAGCGGTGGGAGCTTGCTGAGCACTACGCCAACGCGAGCGCGCTCCTTGGCCAGGAACGATGGGCTGAGGCCATCCCCGTCCTGGAGCTCATCCTGCAGAGGGATCCGGCCTACAGGGACGCAAGCGCACTGCTGGAGAAAGCTCAGCAGGGTGTGGCCACAGGCGACAGCTGGGCACGCGCGAAGCAGGCGATGTCTGCTGGGCGCTGGGAGGAGGCGGCGGGTGAGCTGGAGCTCATACAGAAGAGCTACCCTCAGTTCCGGCGGGAGGAGGTGAGCTCGCTCCTGTACGAATGCTACCTCAACCTGGGGCTTGCCGCGCTGGACACGGCGCCTGGAGATGCGGCCGGTGCGCAGCGAGCTCTTGAGTGGTTCAACAAGGCCCTGACACAGAGGCCCGGGGACAGCCGCGCTGGCACAGAGCGGATGCTTGCGCAGATGTTCGTGAAAGCTGTGGATGCGCTTCAAAGCAGCCGTCTGGATCAGGCCATCTCGCTTCTGCAGTCGATCTACGACACGCGCTTCAACTACATGGCCGGCATGGCGGCGCAGATGCTTTACGATGCCTATATGGCGCGCGCGGCGGCCCGGGTGGCGGCCGGGGAGATCGAGAAGGCGGTGGCAGACTACGCCGCAGCTGAGAGGCTCACTGGCCCGGATACATCTGAGGCCAGCCGGCAGCGGCTTGCCTACACCATGTCGCTCACGCCCACTCCCACGGCGACACCTTTCAAGTGGAGCCCCTCCCTGCTGCCGACAGCCACGCCGGAGCCGACACCACCTCCCCTTTCCTCCTTCAAGGGGCAGATCGCCTTTTGGACGGATCGCGAGGGCGTGCAGCAGCTCTACCTCATGAACCCGGATGGCACCAACCAGCGGCCAGCAAACCTCAGCCGCTGGGGCCGCAGCGAGTTCGAGCAGCTGCGCAAGCAGGAGATGATATCTCCCGACGGTCGCTGGCAGCTCTATGTGGCCGCCGGCAATAACCGCATCGCCCAGATATGGATCATGGAGATCGCCATTCCTGCCAATAACAGGCAGCTGACATCGCTCGATGGCGTCTGCTACGACGCCGTATGGTCGCCGGATGGGTACCACATTGCCTTTGTCTCCGAGCATACTGGCAGCGACGACATCTGGGTGATAGGCGCTGATGGCCAGGGCCTGCGACAGCTCACACGCAATAGCTGGGAGTGGGAAAAGCACCCCTCCTGGTCACCCGACGGGTGGTACATTGTGTACTGGTCCAACATAGATACGGGGCGGCAGCAGATATGGATCATGAATGCCGATGGCACGAACCAGCGCAACCTCAGCAACAGCCCCGGTAACGACTGGGACCCCATATGGATCAAGTAGCGGAGGCGAGATGCCAATGATATTCAGGCGGCAGTTTGCCGATAAGCCAGCAGCGGCCCCGCAGGGAAGCGCTCCAGCGGAACCGGAAGCAGCACCGTCGCTTCCGTACTACCTGAACGAGCCGTATGTGGGCATCAAGAACAGGGTTCAGCTACAGCTCATCGCCCAGCAGCAGGAGCGTGCCAACTCCGACCCCACTCATCTGGATCCGGTGCGCCTGCGCGAGGACATCCGGGAGCTTTTCGACCAGGCTGTCGCCGAGAGCGGGCTCATTGTCAACCGCAATCAGCGCGAGCAGCTTTTGGAGCAGATTGTCGCCGAGATCCTTGGATACGGGCCTATCGATGCCTTCCTGCACGATGATACCATCACTGAGATCATGGTGAATGGCCCGAAGCAGGTGTACATCGAGCGCGGTGGGAAGCTCTACGAGACTGGAGTCACGTTCCAGGACAACGAGCACGTGATCCGCATTATTCAGCGCATCATCGCGCCGCTGGGCCGGCGGATAGATGAGGCCTCGCCCATGGTGGATGCCCGTCTGCCGGATGGCTCCCGGGTAAACGCTGTCATCCCACCGCTTGCGATCGATGGGCCGACTATCAACATACGCAAGTTTGCGCGCATCCCCTTTACTGTAGAGGACCTCATCTCCTTTGGCACGGTGACACCGGAGCTCATGCAGTTTCTGGACGCGTGCGTCAAGGGCCGGCTGAACATCATCATTTCGGGTGGCACAGGTAGCGGCAAGACCACCTTGCTCAACCTCATCAGCGGCTTCATTCCTGAGGGTGAACGCATAATCACCATTGAGGATGCTGCTGAGCTTCAGCTGCGGCAAAAGCATGTGGTACGGCTGGAAGCACGGCCGCCCAACATCGAGGGCAAGGGCCAGGTAACGATCCGGCAGCTGGTCATAAACGCATTACGCATGCGGCCAGACCGCATTATCGTGGGCGAGGCGCGAGGCGGTGAGGCCCTGGACATGCTGCAGGCCATGAACACTGGCCACGACGGCTCCATGACCACCGTGCACTCCAGCAGCCCGCGCGACACACTGCGCCGCGTTGAGACGATGGTGCTCATGGCGGGAATGGATCTGCCGCTGCGAGCCATCAGAGAGCAGCTCGCCTCCGCCATAGACCTTATCGTCCACCTGCAGCGCATGTCGGATGGGGTGCGCCGTGTGGTTCAGGTGACGGAAGTCCTGGGCATGGAAGGCGATACCATCGTCACACAGGACATCTTCGTGTTCCGGCAGACCGGGGTGAACAATGGCCGGGTGATGGGGAAGCTTACGGCCACGGGCATTAGGCCGCGCTTCACGGAGAAGCTGTCGCAGGCTGGCTTCTCACTGCCGCCCAGCCTCTTCGCGTCTGCAGGCCCGTAGGCGCTTCCAGGGGCACGTCTACGCTCCCCCCAGCAGGATCCGCCTGCGCGCTGTCGACGGCAGCTGGCACTGGCCATTCATCTACGCTGTGAAGCGCAAGGCCGACACCATCACCTTCGAGCGCAAGTTCCTGGAGGACACCAGCGCCCGCTACCCAATTCGGCTGCTCGTGCGTGGCGATACCTACAAGCTGTGGGGCCTTGTCAGGACCAACCTGCATCTTTTTGGTGCCCCTGATTACAGCGGCCCTCTGGCCATCTTCGGGCTGGATGCCATGGGCAGGGACCTCTTCTCCCGAGTCGTGTACGGGAGCCGCATTTCCCTCTCGGTCGGCCTGGTCGGTGTGCTTATGAGCCTGGTTATCGGGCTCATCCTGGGCGGCCTGTCTGGCCTGTACGGAGGGGTTGTCGATAACATCATCCAGCGCGTGATTGAGCTCATCCGCTCCATCCCGACGATCCCGCTTTGGATGGGCCTGGCAGCTGCTCTGCCGTCGAGCTGGCCGCAGCTGCGCGTCTACTTTGCCATCACCATCATCCTTTCCTTCGTCGGCTGGACGACGCTGGCACGCGTTGTGCGCGGCAAGTTCCTCTCGCTTCGAGAGGAGGACTTCGTGCTCGCCGCGCGCCAGAGCGGGGCCACGGAATGGTTCATTATCTGGCAGCACCTGGTGCCCTCCTTCATGAGCTATATACTCGTGCACCTGACGCTTGCCATCCCGGGCATGATCCTGGGTGAGACCTCGCTCAGTTTTCTCGGGCTGGGCCTTGCCCCACCGACCATCAGCTGGGGGGTCCTCCTCAAGGATGCGCAGAAGCTGCAGGAGGTGGCGCTGCATCCATGGATACTCATCCCGGCGCTGTTTGTGCTCGCCGCCGTGCTCAGCTTCAACTTCCTCGGCGATGGCCTGCGCGACGCTGTCGATCCCTACGGGCAGAGGGTCTAAGAAATGCAGGCTGAGGGAGCCGCTGCAGCCAATGTGCTCGTGGAAGTGAAGGACCTGCGCACGTACTTCGAGCTCACTGAAGGGACAGTGCGCGCCGTGGACGGAGTGAGCTTCTCAATCCAGAGGGCGCGCACGCTGGGGGTTGTCGGCGAAAGCGGCTGCGGCAAGAGCGTCACAGCCCGCTCGATCATGAACATGATCCGCAAGCCTGGGCGCATTGCCGGTGGCCAGATCCTCTATTATCGGCGCCGGAACGGTTCGTCCGGCTCGACAGAGCAGGTGATAGACCTTGTGCAGCTTCCACCCATGGGGCCGGAGATGAGGGCCATCCGTGGCGGGGAGTTCGCCATGATCTTCCAGGAGCCGAAGGCCTCTTTCAGCCCGGTGCACACCGTTGGCAGCCAGATCATTGAGGCCATCATGCTCCACCAGAACGTCGGCCGGCTGGAGGCAAGGGAACGCGCTGTGGAGATGCTGCGCCGCGTCAACATCCCAAACCCGGAGGAGCGCATTGAGGCCTACCCGCATCAGCTCTCGGGGGGCATGTGCCAGCGGGCGATGATCGCCCTGGCACTGTCCTGTCGGCCGGATCTGCTCATAGCAGATGAGCCGACCACCGCCCTGGACGTCACCACGGAGGCACAGATACTCGACCTGATCCGGGAGTTGCAGGAGACGTATCACACGGCCGTGATGTATATAACGCACAATTTAGCAGTCCTGGCGGAGATTGCCGACGAGGTGGTGGTCATGTACATGGGCAAGCTGGTGGAAGTGGCCGACCGCGAGGCTCTGCTTGCTAGGCCGCTGCACCCCTACACTGAGGCGCTCCTTTCGGCGGTGCCAGTGCCTGACCCGCGCCGCAGGCGGACGCGGCTCGTCCTGGAAGGCGAGGTTCCCGACCCGGCGAACCCGTCTCCGGGCTGCCCGTTTCACCCGCGCTGCCGCTACGCCCAGGATATGTGTTCCAGGGAGGAACCACCGCTGCGAGCCATGCCAGGGGGGCGGACGGTCGCCTGCCACCTGGCCGAACAGCTGGAGCTGGCCGGTGCCCTGCGCCCCGCGCGGGCAGCAGACGGCCAGGGATGATGAGGAGGCGAACATGCCCATTGTGCAAAGACCTTGCCCTGTGACCAGGGCCACCGAAGGGCCATTCCATCACTTCTTCGGCTACTACGACAAATGCCCGTGGGATGCCACGGGCCGGTACCTCCTGTGCATGCGCGTCGCCTTCATGCACCGGCCGCCTGGGCCCGAAGACATAGCCGTCATTGGCATCGTGGACCTGCAGGAGGGCAACCGCTGGCACCCCCTGGCCGAGACGACAGCCTGGAACTGGCAGCAAGGGACGCACTTGCAATGGCTTGGCAGTGCGCCCGACAGGCTCATCATCTTCAACACGCGGGAGCGCGACCACTTTGCCGCCGTCATCCTGGATGTGCGCACGGGGCAGAGACGGCTGCTGCCGCGGCCCATCTATGCCCTTTCGGCCGATGGCAGGCAGGCGGTGACGCTGAATTTCGCCCGCGTGGCGCGCACCCGCCCTGGCTACGGCTACGTCGGCCTGCCCGATCCCTGGGAGAAGGATCCCGCTCCCGCTGAGGACGGCATCTATCACATGGATCTCGGGACGGGGCAGAGCCGGCTCATCGTCAGCATAGGGCAGATGGCCTCCTTCCAGCCCGAGCCATCCATGGAGGGGGCGGAGCACTGGTTCAACCACCTGCAGTTCAACCCCTCCGGGACGCGCTTCATCTTCCTGCACCGCTGGCGCCGGCCAGGAATCCCGGGCTGGCAGACGCGGCTTTTCACCGCAAACCCCGATGGCAGCGAGATCTGCTTGCTGGGCCGCGAAGGGCTCGTCTCGCACTTCGACTGGCGCGATGACGAGCATGTGCTCGCCTGGTCCCGACACAGGGGAGAGGACCACTTCCACCTCTACCGCGATCGCAGCCAGGACGTGGAGGTGGTGGGGCCAGACGTGCTGCTGCAGGACGGGCACTGCTCCTACAGCCCCGACAGGCGCTGGATCCTCAACGACACCTACCCGGATCCAGAGCGCCACGAGCGCACCCTCATGCTTTACCACCCGGCAAGCAACACGCGTTTCGACCTGGGCCGGTTTTACGCCGCGCCTGAGATAACGGGGGAGATCCGCTGCGACCTGCACCCGCGCTGGAGCCGGGATGGCACCCGGATCTCTTTCGACTCCATCCACGAGGGCCAAAGACACGTATACCTCATGGATGTGAGCGAGGTCATTGGCGAGATGACAGGATAAAGCGGCTGAAGCGCCCCGGCTCCAGCCACCTCGGGCAGCGCCTGCTTCTTGCCGGCCTATATTCCCGTGCGCTCGTATTCCTGCTGAGCCCGCCGGTTGAACTCCCGGCCGTCAGGCAGGTTCACGCTGCGGTAGACGTGGGGCTTGATCCCCCGGCGCAAGAGCTCTTCGATCACCTGAGCGATGAGGGACCAGGCGATGTAGACAAACGCCAAGCCCGAGCTTGGGCAGGCACCGGTGTCCAGGCCATCCACTTGCAGGATGGCGTCGCCGACAGGGCCGCAGTTGTCTATGGCGATATCGGCCACCTCGTAGAGCTTCTTGCCGGAGGAGTGGTTGGGCTCGACCGCCTGGCTGTAAGCGCGGGAGGTGATGGCCACCACTTTGACGCCCTTCTCCTTGGCCCCAAGGGCCAGGCCTACCGGCAGGGCGTTCCTGCCTGAAACGGAGTGAATCAAGAGCACGTCGCCGGGGCGGAAGTGGCAGTTCGCCAGAACGAAGGGGAGGATGCTCTCGTCCTGATGGCGACGGTAGAAGTCGGCGAGCTCCGGCTGTTCCTGGTCCCTGCAGGGCGGGGGCAGGGGATGGCTCACCGACAGGTTGACCTGTATCGGGTTGATGGCAAACAGGCCACCAGCGCGATGGAGGAGTTCCTCTGTACAGTGGCCGGTGTCGAAGTAGTGGAGAGCCCCGCCAGCGGCCAGGGCATCGGCAATCAGCTGCCCCGCCTCCATGATGCGCTCCAGTTGCGTTTCCCTGATGCGGCGCAGCAGGGATTCTGCAGCGTCCATGAACTCCTGAGCCAGCGACATGCAAGGCCTCCTGCCGAGAACTTGGTCTATGCTCGGGGCCCGCGCGAGCACTGGCCTTATGATCCTCCTCTTGCTCCCTTGCCGCCAGTTCCTTCAAGATGCCTGGCCCGTTGGCGATAGTCGACTGCTTATCGCTGGCGGACAGCGCCCGGCTGCCAATGTGAAAGCAACGCGTCCAGATAGCGCATCACTGGCCCTCGCTGGAGATACTGATGGGCGAATTGGTTTCTGTAGCTTCTCAGGCACCCGTAGCAGCTCGTGCTCTCGTCGCAACCATGGTTGCCCCTGACCCTTGCGTGCGCAGCCTCAAGACAAGCCCTAAGCACCTCCCCTTCCTCAAGCCGGGCGACAAGGCCTGCACCTCCGGGCACGTTGTCGTACAGGATGAGCGGCGGTAGAGGACACTGCGCAATGTGGGCTACCATCGCGCTCAGGTCGCTCGAGGGCACCTCTAGGATCTCCGCGGCTCCCTCAACCAGAGCGTAGGCCAGCGAGTACGCGAACCAAACATTCTCCATGTCCCCATCGGGCTCTGGGTGAAACTGCAGTTGCAGCACATCGGTCACAAACTCATGCTCAAGGGAGACACGATCAAGTCTCCCCCGACAGTCCTCTCCACTGGACCTCTTAGAGCGTGTTATGCACTCTGAGCGATGAGAAGGACAAAGCGACCGAGCAGCATCATGGCGAAGGCAAGGCAGTGCAACCCAGCAAGCGTCTCAGGCAGCCGCTCGCAGTCGCGGGCCAGGCGGCGAAAGCGGGCCACCCAGGCGATGCTGCGTTCAAACCGCCTACCCTCGTGGCAACAGGACAAAGCCCTTCTTGGCCTGAGGAAGTTTCACCGCTTCCAGCCTTATGCCCTGCGCAGCGACATCCCGGGCTGGCCCCTCGCCGCTGTATCCTTGCTCAACAAACGCCACCTCCACCGCCTGGCCTGTCACCTCCTGCACCTGCCTGGCCCTGGTCATGCTGGCCCGCAGCTTCCTGGTGCAGCAACGGCTGCCCTGCGCTGCCAGCGGCGAGGAGGGCTTTTTCCCTCCGGGCCGGTCACGACTGTCCCGGCCGCCCGTCGCCTGGTGCTGGGCTGGCCCTTGCAGGACCTCGTCCTGCGGTGGATCTCCACGGGCTTCGTCAAGACCTTTCGCTCTGCCGGGACTAACGAAGCAGTATTGGGCCGGAGACCACTTCGCCCTGCTGCTGCCCAGTGAACTGATGCAGATCGTGCTGGACAACCTCGATGCCTGGCAGCAGAACCGACAACACTTCCTCCAAGCCCTCCGCCTGTGCGAGGGCGCCACCTAAAATCGGTGCTCCTGGAGGAGATTGAGAGAGCTAGAGCTGAGAAGGCAAGCGGGGAGGGGAGTCGGGTCACTTTTCAGGGACACAGCGGAATCCCTGCTCCTCGAAATGGCGGTCAAAGGCAAAGGCAGTATCCAGCCCCAGGCGGCGCATGGTCTCGAAGCTGACGCAGTCCACCAGGCTGAGCCCCCTGTCTCCAGCAGCGAGGAACGCTGCCACACCGGCCTCGTGGCTTACCTCACTCACCCACTCCACACGCAAAAGTGGCACCACATCTCGCAGCAGCACCCTGGCCGCCTCCATGCCAAGGCGGCGCTGCACCAGAGCCACTGTCTCCACCAGAATGTAGCCGGTGCAGATCATCTGCGCTTCCCTTTCGAGGAGCGCAAGCCACGCGCACTTGGCCTGCTTGTGCCTGGCGTCATCTGCATCCAGCACGGCATAGAGCGCCGAGGTGTCCACAAAGAGCCTCACTTGGCGTAGGCCTCCACCAGGTAGTCGTCGTGCCTGGCCGCAATGTCCCTTTGACCGGAGCGGAACCGGCCCGCAGCGGCCATCGCCCGGCGCCGCAGTTCCTGGTCCCTGGAAACCGCGGAGCGCTCCAGCAAGGCTTCCACACTCTCCCGGATGAGCTGCGCCACCGATACCCCGCGCTCTGCCGCCAGCCTCCTCAGCTGGCGGGCCTGTTCCTCGGTCAGCTGCACCTGGGTGCGGATCACTTTTCCCTCACATAATGCTGATATTAGTGCTGTAATGATGGTACATCTCTTCGGCCCAGGCAAACATGGCGGTGACGGTTCGCGGTTGGTAGGAGGAGTTTGGGCTTGTGCCCAGGAGCATGGGATGGGGCATGGCTGTGGCCAATGGACAGAGCCGGGACGAGCGACCCCAGAGGAGCTACCTCTACCACACTGGCGGAGATCCAAAAGGCCCGGATGGCCTCGCCCTTGCAGTGCTGGGATCTCCGTCATAGGATTGGGCCAGTCTAAGGCCAGTCTGCAGGAGAAGAATTCGCTTGTCAGCTGTCGGCGCTTACGAGGCTAAGACCCACTTTGCGCAGCTGCTCAGGCGAGTCCGGCGTGGGGAGCGCATCATAATCACCCACCACGGCGTCCCCGTGGCAGTGCTGGCCCCTGTGGAGCCGCCCTCTGCGCACCCTGCCCATGAGGTCGTTGAGGCCATCAAGGCCTTCCGCTGTCGGCGCTCACTTGGCCTTCCTGTAAAGGATCTGATCGCGGAAGGGCGGCTTTGAGCGCGCTCTTTGTGCTGGATGCCTCCTGCGCCCTGGCGTGGTGCTTCGAGGATGAGGCAAGTGCCCGCGCGCTGGACATCCTGGATCAACTGCAGCAGGGCGAGGCGGTTGTGCCGGCGCTCTGGCTGCTGGAGGTGGCTAACGCCCTGCTGGGCGCAGAAAGGCGGCGCCGCTTGAGCCAGGCCGAGAGCGCCCGCTTCCTGGAACTGCTCGGCCGGCTGCCGATCCGCGTGGAGGATACACCCCATCGCCGCGCTTGGGGTGAGATCCTGAGCCTGGCCCGTACCCATGGGATTTCCGCCTACGATGCTGCCTACCTCGACCTGGCCATGCGCCTGGGCGTCCCCCTGGCGACGCTCGACGAGGCCCTGCGCCGGGCAGCAGCCCAATGCCAGGTGGCAACGCTCTGAGCCGGGCACAAAGCTGCCACCCGCACGAGCAGGCTGCGGCGAGGTCAAGAAGGCAAACAGGAAAGCGAGAATAGCAGCTGCAGGCAGTTTCCGCCGGTGGTTCAGTTCCTCTGGCGAGCTCAAGCCACTTGGGAGCTGGCCCAGGGCCTTCCGGTTTTCTCAGTTCGATTCGTTCTTGAGCTGAGGGCATCCTGGAGGTGGCACCATGCAGGCAGCTGGCGCTTGTCGCAGCTTGCTTGACGTGCTGGCCGCAGCTCCCGGCCCTTGGAATAGGCCCTGAGCGCCAGGGCCGACCGGGGAACAGGCCGCCTCGCGGACCGACAGCTGTGAAGAGTGCAAAGGCCTGGTAGAGCTCCTGGCTCAACCCGGTGGAACTCCAGTGGTGGCATAGTAAGCGCCAGGCAGTGGAGCCTGGCGCCTGCTCAGCGCCCAGGAGATAGAAGAGAGGGCCTCCGCCTGCTATGGCTGTCAGCTTGAGCCGCACCTCGTTGTTGCCAGAGAAACTGCCTGATTGTGCACCAGGCACCCCAACAAAGTTCTGACAGCCGCCACAGAACTTCCTCACTGCACCCCCTTTACCAGCTCTTGCGCCACTCGTCGAGGAGGGCGTGCACGTTTGCCCAGGCCCTGGGGGTATCCTCGCGAACGTTGTCCACCGGGGAGAGGATGAAGCCCCCACCAGCGCCGAGGATCTCGAT
>JAPWUW010000200.1 GCA_028275325.1 Anaerolineae bacterium
GTTATGGGGCATGAGTTCGCTGGGGTGGTGGACGAGGTGGGCTCCGGCGTAAGTGGGTGGCGTGTAGGGGACCGGGTGACCGCTGAGACGACGGTCTCCACATGCGGCCGGTGCCGATCCTGCCGGGATGGCGCCTACAACCGGTGCCCCGAGAGGGAGATTCTTGGCTACGTCCACGATGGGGCGTTTGCCGCTTGGGTGGTGGTGGCCGCGGAGAGGCTGCATCGCGTGCCCGACAATGTGTCGCTGGAGGAAGCCGCGATGACCGAGCCGCTGGCGTGTTGTGTCCGCGCCATGTGCGATGTCGCACAAGTGCATCCGGGCGACCTCGTGGTTGTGGCAGGGCCAGGGCCAATCGGGCTGCTTTGCTTGCAGCTTGCTATGGCGGCGGGGGCGCGCACTGTCATCGTCGGGGTTGCAGGCGATGAGGAGCGCTTGGACGTTGCGAAATCGCTGGGAGCCGATTGTGCCTTGGTGGAGCAGGGCGGTCTGGCCGAGCGCTTGATCCACGAACTGAGCGGCGGAGAGGGTTGCGACCTCTTTGTTGAGGCTTCGGGCACTGCGGGGGCTGCGCAACTGGGGCTTGCCTCTCTCCGGCGAGGTGGTCAGTACTTGCAGGTGGGGCTTGCGGGGCAGCCCTTCGCCATTGACCTTTCGCTGCTGGCCTACAAGGAGCTGAAGATGCTCGGCTCCCTCAGCCAAGTCTGGCCGGCTTGGGAGCGGGCCTTGCTGTTGCTTTCGCGCAGGCAAGTAAATGTCCGTGCCTTGCAGACGCACACATTTCCTCTAGGGCAGTGGGAGGAGGCGTTCAGGGTATTCGCAAGCAAGAGGGGCCTCAAAGTAATGCTGCGGCCAGAGTGAATCTGGAGGGTCTGATCCCTTGCGTTTCGATGTGTTCACGCTCTTTCCCAACATGTTCGTTGGCCCCCTCGGCGAGAGCATATTGGCCCGCGCCCAGAAAGCTGGCCTTATAGAGTGCGCTATTCACAACATCCGCGACTATGCCTTGGACAAGCACCGCACGACGGACGATATCCCCTATGGCGGCGGGGGTGGCATGGTGATGAAGGTTGAGCCGATCGTGCGGGCGGTGCGGGAGGTTGTGCCCGACTACCGCGATCCGGATGTGACAGTCGTGCTGCTTAGCCCTCAGGGCCAGCTTTTCACGCAGCGGCTGGCAAAGGTGCTGAGCCGCAAGCGGCGGATTGCGCTGATCTGTGGCCGCTACGAGGGTGTGGATGAGCGGGTGTCCATGCTTTTGGGCGCGCAGGAGATCTCGATAGGGGATTACGTGCTGAGTGGGGGGGAGCTGGCCGCGATGGTGATCATCGAGGCTGTGAGCCGGCTTGTGCCAGGGGTTCTTGGGGATCCAACGGCCACATTTGAGGATAGTCACGTCAGTGGCCTGCTTGAATACCCGCATTACACCAGGCCACGCGAGTTTGAGGGGCTAGCTGTGCCGGAGGTCCTTCTTTCCGGCAACCATGCTGAGATCGCGCGCTGGCGCCGAGAGCAGTCGCTGCGCCGCACGTTTCTGCGCCGGCCGGACTTGCTCGACCGCGCTGCGCTGAGCGATAGTGACCGCGCTTACCTGCGCAAGCTGCGGCAGGAACTGGACACTTTTCAGGAGCAAGAATGAAGGCGCTTGGCCTTGGCATTGATACTGGTGGCACTTTTACCGACGCGGTGCTTGTCGAGTTGGGGTCGAGCCGAGTTGTGGCGAGCGCCAAGGCGCCAACGACCAGGCATGATCTAGCAGATGGCATCATAGCGGCTGTGAGAAGGCTGCCGGAGCGAGAGCGGGAGCGTGTGGCGCTCGTGAGCTTATCCACGACGCTTGCCACTAATGCCATTGTTGAAGGCAAGGGGGCTCCAACCTGCCTCGTTATGATCGGCTACGACCAGGGCCTGCTGAGTGCTTATCGGCTTGAGCGACTCCTGCCCATTCGGGATGTAATCTTCATCGCTGGAGGGCACGACGCTTCCGGCCGCGAAGTGCAGCCATTGGATGACGCTGCCTTGCGTGCCGCTGTTCGCTCTCGCCTTGGCACAGTTGCGGCTTATGCGGTCAGCGGGTTCTTTTCGGTGCGGAACCCGGCGCACGAACTGCGGGCAAAGGAGATCATCGAGGCTGAAAGCAGCTGCCCGGTGGCCTGTGGGCATGAGCTCTCAAGCGAGCTGGATTGCATCCTCAGGGCAAGCACGTGTGCGCTCAACGCCAGCCTGATGCCCCTGCTGCGCGAGCTCATGAGCGCATTGCGCCGTTCCCTAGAGCAGCTTGGGATCAGAGCGCCAGCAATGGTAGTGCGTGGTGACGGCTCGCTGATGAGCGTGGAAATGGCGCTGCAGCGCCCGGTGGAGACAATCTTGAGCGGGCCGGCTGCCAGTGTCGTGGGCGGGCTTGCCCTTGTGGGCGGGCAAGACATGCTGGTGATTGACATCGGTGGCACAACTACGGACGTGGCTCTCGTTGAGCGAGGGCTGCCGCGGCTGAGCGATGCTGGTGCGACAGTGGGCGGTTGGCGTACCCTCGTGCGCGCCGTGGACACGGTGAGCATCGGCTTAGGCGGGGATAGCGAGGTGTACTTGGCCCGGGACGGCAAGCTCCAGGTGGGACCGAGACGCGTGCTGCCGCTTTCGTACGTTGCCGCGCAGCACCCGATGGTTGTTGAGCTGCTGAGGCGAGCCTTGCGCGAACGGAGTGCTGGTCCAAACGACCGGCTCTTTGTCCTGGTGCGCTCGCCAGGCGGGCGCGTGCTCGGCGCTGTCGAGCAGCGCATAGTGAGCGCGTTGCAGAAAAGGCCGGTGGCAAGTTGGGAAGCAGATGGGCTGGACCCTTGGGCGGTCGCTTACCTCTCGCGGCAGGAGAATGCACTCGAACGCGAGGGCCTCATCCTCAGAAGCTACTTCACACCTACAGACGCTCTGCACGTATTGCGCGAGGTTGAGCTCTGGGAAAAGGAGGCAGCGCTATTGGGAGCGGAGCTGTTAGGGCGCTTCCTTGGGTTGTCGGCGGAGGAAGTGGCGCTAAAGGCGCTTGCGGCTGTGCGCCGACGCTTGCTGGAGGTGGCCCTGCGCGGCCTCGTGGCGGGCAAGGGGCCCGAGGAGCAGGCTGGCCTTGATGGGAGGCTCCTTGACCTCGCGTGCTCTGGCGAGGGAGCGAATGGGCACCTGGAGGTTAGGATTGTTTCACGAGTGCCGTTTGTGGGGCTCGGAGCACCGGTGCGGCACTTGCTGCCAGCCTTGCGGCGCTGCCTGCAGGCGCCTTTGAGCATTCCGGAGTTCCATGAGGTTGCCAACGCTGTAGGTGCCATCTGTGGGTCCGTCACGGAGCGTGTGACGGTTCAGGTGCAGGCTGAATACGGCGTTTCGGGGATAAGCGGCTACCGGGTTATTGGGCCACGCGGGCCAGAACTCTTTGAGCAGGCCGAGGAAGCTCTCTCAAGGGCGAAGGAAGTCGCAGCTGCGATAGCTAGGGAGCGTGCTCTGCGAGCCGGTGCAGGTGAGCCGCAAGTATCGATCGAGAGCGAGGACGAATACGGCACAGCAAGCACAGCTTTTGGGGACCGCATCTATCTCGGCAGCAAGGTGACTGGCATCGCAGTGGGCCGTCCGGCAATAGCAGCAGGCGCTGCGCGCGCTGAGGTTCAGGCAACCGAGCTGTGGTGATAAACTCTCCGGGTTCCTCAGTGCGCATTGAGCCCAGCCAACCTAGCGCCGAGCTGGTGCTGTGCACGTTTGGCCTGTACCCTGCATGTCTGGTCGCCGGCGAAAAACTTGAGGCCATTGCGCGCTAAACTGTCCAGGGAACGGCAGCCAGCCTGGCCAGAGGGCAGGCGGGTGGCAGCAATTATGGGAGGTGGGTGAGGTGCCGCGGTGAACGCCTTCCTGCGGCGCTTTCTGGACCTGTGGCAATCCTTGGCCAGATGGTACTACGGCTGGCGCTATGGGGCTGTAGCCAAACGGATGGCCTCCCCAGGCGCCAAGGTGGGGCGTGGCTTTGTTGTCGTGCAAATTGATGGGTTGAGCCATGCTTGCCTGCTCGATGCCGTAGTGAAGGGCTATGTTCCCTATATCGCCTCGCTCTTGCGGTCGGGCCAGGCGGAGGCCGTTCGTTGGTTCTGCGGATTGCCAAGTACGACGCCCGCTGTGCAAGCGGAAATCATGTTTGGCACGAAGTCCCTGGTGCCTGGCTTCCGCTGGTACGAGAAGCGCACTCGTCAAGCTGTTGTGTGCAAACTGCCAGGGCCAATGCACGTGCTGCAGGAGCAGTTGCGGCTGCATGGGCAAGGCATTCTCGCGGGTGGGGCGAGCTACGCTAACGTCTTCGACGCTGGGGCTGCGAGCTCCCTTTTCACCCTTTCGGCTGTCGGCCGCAGCAGCTTTCTGCAAAGGATCGCTGGTCTGTGGGTGTTCTTGCTCCTTCTGTTCAGCCCTGTGCGTTCAGCCCGCATCCTCTTGCTTGCCCTGTGGACCTACCTCAGTGTGCTCTGGCGCCGTGTGCTGGCGTACTTTTTCCCCAGCAAGTTCGGCCGGCTAAGCCTCCTTGCACCGTTCTGGCACGTGCTGGCTGATGTCATTGTCCGCGAGATCGAGACATTTTCTGTCCTCGTGGATATTTACCGTGGAGTGCCAGCCATATACGTGAATTACAATAGCTACGATGAGTGGGCTCACCTGTTTGGCCAAAGCGACAAGTACGCATACCGGATGTTGCGTCGGATTGATAGCCAGATTCAACAGATCGACCGCATGCGCCGCAGATGGGCTGGCCGCGAGTACGATCTGTATATACTCTCCGACCATGGCATGGCCGATTGTGTCCCCTTTGAGCGGGCCTTTGGCATCTCGCTGGGGCAGCTCATCGGCAGCCGGCTGCAGTGGCCTATTACCACGGATGAAACCCAGGTCGGTGCTGCCGATTTTCGCGGTGCGCCGGTCCTGCTTGCAGACGAGGTCGCTGCAGTTTCGGGCCGGCTGCCTCGCTTGCTGGACATGGGTGCAAAGCTGCTGCGCCGTGTGCTCTTGAGGAGGGCTGAGCACGAGCCCTCCTCAAGCCGCCGGACTGATGTTGTGGTGCGCAATTCCGGGCCGCTCTCCCACGTTTACTTCACGGCTACCGATGCCCAGCTCACCGCGGCGGAGCTCGAGGCCATGTTCCCCGGCCTGCTCGCAAGCCTTGCAGCTCACCCAGGAATAGGCCTGGTGGCAACGAGGCATGCTGGGAAGTTGCAGCTCTATACCCGCCAAGGGGGCGCATGCACCGCCAA
>JAPWUW010000201.1 GCA_028275325.1 Anaerolineae bacterium
CCTGTGAGATCAGCATCGTGCAACAGCGCCCCACGCATGCGTGCCCGCCTGAGGTCCGCGCCCGCCAAGTTCGCCGCCGTCAGCTTCGCAAAGTACAGGTTGGCGGAGCGCAGGCTTGATGCCCCAAGATCAGCATGGGTGAGGTTAGCAAGGGTGAGGTCAGCACCGTCCAAAAGGGCACCAGCAAGGTTGCGCCCCTCGAGGCTTGCCTCCCTGCAGCTTGGGGGGCACTTCGCAACAGCAGCTCGCAGCCGCCAGCCCAGCACACCGAAAAAGAACACTAGCAGCACCCCGACTGCAATGAAGGCAGTGAAGCGCAGAAAGTCCCGCATTCGGCACAGCGCCGGCCCTTCAGGCGGTTGGCACCTCGTAGAGGTAACAGGCCGCCTGGTGATCGGCCGAATCCAGGTTGTAGAGGGGCGGTGCCGCCTCAAGGCAGCGCGCCATGCGGAACCGGCAGCGAGGGTAGAACGGACACCCCTCCTGCCTGCCAGGGGCGGCCTGCTCATCGTCGATCGTCAGCACCAGCTCCCTGCCCCATGTCTCGCGCGGGTCTGGCACCGGAATGGATTCGATCAGCAACTGGACGTAGGGGTGCTTGGGGTTGTCGATTACTTCAGTTGTCTGCCCACCTTCCACCAGCTGCCCCTGGTAGAGTATGTATATCCGGTCGCCAATCTGGTAGGCTGTGCTCAGGTCGTGAGTTATGTAGAGGAAAGAAATGTTATGCTCATCGCGCAAGCGCAGCATGATATCCAGAATCATGGCACGCAGCGAGGCATCAACCATGGAGACCGGCTCGTCCGCCACAATTAGCCGTGGCTTGAGCAGGTAAGCTCTAGCCACCATGATTCGCTGCCGCTGGCCGCCACTCAGCTGGTGTGGGTACTTCTCCAGAACTTCCTCGCCGCGCATGCCCACGACGTTTAACGCATCCTCCACCAGAGCTCGTGCCTCTGCCCGATTGCGCGCCAACCCGAAGTTCTTGATTGCCATGTCGAAGACATGCCCTATCCGGTAGAACGGGTTGTACACAGCGTAGGGATCCTGGAAGACAGCCTGAACCTCGCGGCGATAGGTTAGCCTCTGCTGGTGGCTCATCTTCTGGATGTCCACGCCGCGGTAAAGAATCTGCCCCGATGTAGGCGTGAGGAACCCGAGTATGAGGTTGGCAAGCGTTGTCTTGCCGCTACCGCTCTCGCCAGCCACGGTGATTATGCGAGCGGGCCTTTCCTGAATGCTCAAGCTGAAATCCCGCAACGCCACAGTAGTGGGCGCAAAGCGCAGGAAGCCGCCACCGAAAACCTTCGTCACCTTACGTACCTCAAGGAGAGGTATCTCTTGCAGCTCAGCCAACTCCAATCCTCCTCTGAACCTTCGCGCAGGGCTCAGGCGTGCAGGTAGCACGCCAGGAAGTGCCCAGGCCGAACCTCCCGCAGGGGCGGCTTCTCGCTGCGGCAGACATCCATGGCGTGCGGGCACCGCAAGTGGAAAATGCAGCCAGGTGGCGGATTGCGCAGGTCGTGCGTGAGGCCCTCAGTGAGCTTGAGTGGCTTGCGCTGCTTGATCGTCGGGATCGCCTCGATGAGCAGCTGCGTGTACGGGTGCAGTGGCGCAGAAAAAATCGCAAGGACGGGCGCAAGCTCCACTAGGTGCCCTGCGTACATGACGGCAACGCGGTTGGCAAGCTGCGCCTGCAGGCCCATATCGTGCCCTATAAGTATGATCGAGACTCCGAGCTGCTCCTTCACGCGCAGCAAGGTCTCCCCCACAACACGCTGCACGACCACATCCAGGGCGCTTGTAGGCTCATCGGCAATGATGAGGGGCGGGTTGAGGGCAATGGCCATGGCGATGCAAACGCGCTGCTTCATGCCGCCGCTCAACTCGTGCGGGTACATATTGTACACCCGAGCTGGGAGCCCTACCGTCGCAAGCAGCTGCAAGATCCGCTCCTTCAATTCGCGAGCTGGCTGCTTGCCCTCGTGCGTCTCGATCGCATCGGCAATCTGATCTCGGACCTTCATCACAGGGTTGAGAGAGTTCATGGCCCCTTGCGGGATAAGCGCTAGCTCCCGCCAACGGATGCGGCGGAGTTCGCCTTCGCTCAAGCGAGTGAGCTCCACGCCATTGAGAAACACCTGGCCACCGACAATTCGGCCCGGTGGCTGCACCAGGCGCAGCACAGCCATCGCTGCCGTCGTCTTGCCGCAACCCGATTCCCCAACCAGGCCGAGAACCTCGCCCTGATAGACCTCGAAGCTCACTCCGTCCACGGCCCGGACAGCCCCCAGAGGTGTATCGTAGTAAACACGCAAATCACATACCTGCAGGACGGCGGCCTCCTGAGACACACTCGCCCTTGCGTTCTCGCTTGCCTGCGAAAAGCTCATTGCGGCCTCGCTCCTCTCAAGCGCGGGTTAGCTATTTCATCCAGGCCGATTGTCATGAGAAAGAGCCCGCTGAAGATCACTACCAGCGCCGCAATCGGCACTCCCCACCACCACCACATGCCACGGATGATGGCTGCAGCGCGAATGGCATAGAAGATCGTCATGCCGAGGGTTGGCACGCGCGTCGGCCCAAGGCCCAGTGCCTCAAGCCCGGTCGCCGCCAAGATGGCGCCAGAAACGTTCCCAGTGAAGCTTGCCGCGAGGTACGGAAGCATGTTGGGCAACATTTCCTTGAACATAATCGCAAAAGTGGAGGCGTTCGATAGCCGCGCCATCAGGACGTAGCCGCGCTCTCGCATGGAGAGCACCTGCGCTCGGATTAACCTCGTCGGCCCTGGCCAGGCGAAGGCAGCTAGAAGCAGAGCCATGTTCTCGACGCTGATCTGCCTCACGTAGGCTGAAATGACTATAAGCACCGCAAGAGAGGGAATGGTGATGAAGGCATCCGCAAAGGTGCGTATGACGTTGTCGAGCCAGCCGCCAACAAAGCCAGAAGTGAACCCGAGGATAATGCCAATCCCCATGCCGATCCCCGCGGCGATGAGCCCGATCCGCAAAGAGCGCGGCGCGCCGACAATGAGCACGGCAAGCATGTCTCGTCCATTGCTTTCCGTTCCCAGCGGATGGGCCGGATCTGGCGGCGGGAAGTTTGGCCCGGCCTTGGCAAATACCGGCGGCAGGTTCAGGGGCGAGGAAGCGGCGTGAGCCAGCCGCACGTCCCAGAACAGCCGCCCCACCACGCCCAGCAGGGCCATTGACAGCACCATCGCGAACCCAACGAGCAGCTTCGCGTTCAGCCACGGGCTTTGCCACCGGCTCACCCGCGGCACACGCCTACCTATAGCTTGCGCTGCTGTAACTGTGGCCATGGGCGCCATCTACCTCTTCTGGTAACTGATGCGCGGGTCGATAAACGGGTACAACAGGTCAATGATGAACACTGCAGTTGCCGTGGTGACAATGAGCATAAACACAATTCCTTGAATAAGGGTGTAGTCATTATTAACGATGCCCTGATACAGAAGATAGCCCATGCCAGGGTATGCAAAGACGTATTCGACAAGCGTGGAACCACCAACTATCCCGCCCAGGCTGAGTGCCAAAGCTGTGAATTGGGGCAGCACCGCGTTGCGGATGCCGTAATTCCAGAAGATCCGCGCCGGCCGGAGGCCCTTTGCCTGGGCCAGGATCATATAGTCCTCGCCATCGGTGGTGATCATCATCCCCCGCATGCCAAGCCCCCAAAAGCCCATACTGGCCACGACAATGGAGAATGCAGGCAAGACTCCGTGCTCCACCACGCTTTTGATGAACGGCCAGTTGAAGCCTTTCACCAGGCCACGCCCATAGGCGCCAAAGGGGGGGAACCAACGCAGCCCAAACGCGAACACGTAAATGAACAGGATCGCGAGCATGAAGAACGGGATCGAGGTGAAAGTGAAGCTGAGCGGCAAGATGGCCCGCAAGGCTGCCGGCGTGCGGCGCCAGGCGAGCAAAGCGCCAATGGCGTTGCCAATGACGAACGAAATGATGGTTGCCACACTGAGCAGCCCCACTGTCCACGGCAGGGCCTGTGCTATCATCTCTTCCACCCGGCTTGGGAACGATGAGAGCGAAAAGCCAAGGTTGAACGTCAGCACGCTGCGCAGGTAATTCACGTACTGCACGTAGATCGGCCCGTCGAGCCCAAAGCGAGCTCTCCAGGCCTCGATCATCTCCGCGCTCCCCTCCACGTAGCCACTCTGCGCCTGCAAGCGCGTGACCATCGCTGCCACCGGGTCCCCTGGAGCCAATCGCGGCACTATGAAGATGATCGTTGCGCCAAGCCAAATCGTGAGGAAGAACATCCCCAGACGACGCACTAAGTACCCAAGCGTCAAGCCTCTCATTGCCCGCCTCGAATAGCTGGACTTCCCCGCTGGGCGCTCACAGCCTTTGCCAGCCCACCTTCATCATGAATGATCAAACAAGCACAAGACCGTCTGAACACCCAGAGTGTCAACTAATTCTAACAACCCGCCCGCAAGAGAGCACATCATTCCAAACAGTCAGCTTGGAGGTCGGGGGCAAACGCCCCCGACCTCTTGCCCACGACTGCGCCTACTTAGCGGGCTCCAGGTGGTGGATGATCACGTGTGTGCTCTGCCACCAAGTGCACGGGTGGTCGTAATCATTCTCTGCCGTAGGCCAGCCCACCCAGTAGGTTGTGTCGAACGGCACGAGCTTGCGCGCCTGGGTGACCGGAATCAGCGGCAACTCGTCATACCAGATCCACATCGCCTTCACGAAGAGCTCGTCGATCTTCGGGTCGCCAAGCGGCAGTGTGCCGATCTCATCGACAAGCGCGCTGTACTCCTCCGCCGCCGGGCCAGACCAGCGCCACTGGTTGCCAGAGGCCCGCTCCCCCACCGGCACAAGCCACTTCGTGCTGAAAAGCTGCATTGATGCCCAGGGTTCGTTGATGGAGCCGCACGCTTGCCACCCGGATTTAGCATCGAAGCGGCCGAAAGCGAAGTTGTCTCCCCAGGTCCCACCAGCCTCGAGCCGCATCGTCGCGTTGATCCCTATGGCCTGGAACTGCTCCACCATCACCTGGGCGTTGCGCTGCAGCTCGATGAAAGCCTCGTGGCAAGTGATGTCCATGGAGAGCTGCTTGCCATCCTTGTAGTAGTACCCATCGCTGCCAAGCTTCCACCCCTTGGATTCGATGATCTGCTTGGCAAGCTCAGGGTCGTGCTTCGTGATGGGGTATTTCTCAAA
>JAPWUW010000203.1 GCA_028275325.1 Anaerolineae bacterium
CACGACGATCACCGTCTTGCCCATAGTGGTTCTTTTCTTCCTCACGCAGCGCACCTTCATCCAGGGCATCACGCTCACCGGCATCAAGGGTTAGGCTGGTCAACGGCGCAGACACGCTCTGTCGGGATACCAGCACCCAGGAGTTGCTTTCTGCGCGGTTGCTAAAGCCGACGGCGCTCAAGCCGTAGTCAGTGGTCAAAAGGGGCGCGCCTTAGCTATGCCGATGCGGGCAGAACTCGAACCGACGCGCTAGCGGGCCGAGAAGTTGCGTGCGGGGCGGTTTACACGTTTGCCGCGCTGTGGCATCGAACGGCACAGGCTGCTTGCAGCAGGTTGATGCTGGAATGCGTGAGCACCCGAACGCGCCTTCGCCGCGGGCAGAGCAGGAGCGTCACAATAAAGACGCCGCTTTGCGACGAACATGGCGCTTGGCGAGCGAACTGACTGTACGGCCGCGGCTTACGGCGAGGTGCCCTGAGCTCTCGCACCCGCAACACCTGGTTCCGCACAGGGTATCCTCAGCTTCTGGCCAACGTAGATCTTGTCGGGGTCGGCTATATCGTTGGCGTCCAAAAGAGCACGCAAAGTGAGCCCGTGCCTCTTTGCTATCTTCGTCAGCGTGTCGCCCTTCTGAACTATGTAGAGCTTCTCGGTGCACCGGCCTTTTCCGGAGGAGTCGCTGGTGGCTGGTGGCTCACTTGTGGCCTGAGCAGAGGGCCCACTAATCCCTGGGGCTTGCAGTTCAGGGAGCTTGACCACTGTACGTGGAAGCACCAGAAGCAACAGCGAGAGCGCAGCTATCGCCGGTAACCCCACAAGCATGGCTGTGACAGCTTTCCTCCACCAGGAAGGCGCCAGATTCATGGCTGCAGGTCAATTCACCACAGTTAGTGGAGATAGAAGAATTAATAGCACATGGCACTAATTGCCACGTTAATCGCAGGTGGAAATTGACTACTGAAATGCACGATCACCACCATTGGGCGTGAAGGCTACTGATTTCCCTGCAAATGTGGCTTCCGAAGGCTAACTTTATATCAGAGCGACAAGCAACATAACGCTTCCGGCTATCTGCCAGACACCTAGATTTGCCGGCCTCACATAACTATTATACTATGTTGGGGACGATCCGCCAACGGCGGCCCCTGCGGCAAGTGCCATGGCGGTGGGACCCAGAGTGAAGGGGCAAACCGCGATTGCTCGGTCGGGGGAGGTGAGCTCCATGCCATACACAGCCGAAATCAGCCGTGACAAGCCATCCTGCTTCCTCTTTCTTGTCGACCAGTCTGGCTCCATGGACGATCCTTTTGGTGTCGGGGACGGGATTACGAGGAAAAAAGATGGTGCTGTGGACGCACTGAACCGGCTCCTGGCTAACCTTGTAATCAGGTGCTCCAAGGCCGAGGGAGTGCGCTACTACTTCGATGTCGGTGTGATTGGCTACGGCGCAGTGGTTGGGCCTGCTTTTGCGGGCCCTTTGGCAGGTCGCGATCTTGTCCCCATAAGCGAGGTGGCCGATGGCCCCGCGCGCGTGGAGGATCGCCTCAAGAAGGTGCCCGACGGAGCCGGGGGCCTTGTCGAGCAGCAGATAAAGTTCCCTGTGTGGCTTGACCCTGTGGCCAATGGCCCTACCCCCATGTGTCAGGCTCTGAGGCTCGCTTACTCTACTTGCCAGCGCTGGGTAGATGCCCACCCCCTCTCTTATCCGCCCACAGTCATCAACATCACCGATGGAGAGGCAACAGATGGGGACCCAACTCAACCGGCCATGGAGCTCATGAGCCTATCTACCCAAGATGGCAACGTCCTTCTTTTCAACTGTCACCTGTCCTCTGAGCGGGCTCCGGCAATTGAGTTCCCGGATGCGGAGCCATCCGTCCCGGACAAATACGCTGCTCTTCTTTACAGGATCTCGAGTGTCCTTCCGGCTCCCATCCGCAGTGCAGCCCAAGCGGAGGGCTACCGGGTGAGTGATGGGACGCGTGGCTACGTTTTCAATGCCGATATGGTGTCGCTCATAAAGTTCCTGGACATAGGCACAAGGGCGAGCAACCTCCGTTGAGTTGGGTCAGATGGACACTGAGGTCTGCGCAAGGTTCTGGGTCAAGAGCATACCAAAATCCGGCAACTCGCCCGAACAAAATGAGGATGCTTATTTCTCTCACCCAAAAAAGGGTCAGGCGGGTACAAAAAGGGGCAGGAAACTGGCGTTCGCGGTAGCCGATGGCGCAAGCGAGGGCTTCCGCACTGGCGAATGGGCCAGTTTGCTTGCTAGAGCCTTTTATTCGCAGGCCCTACAAAAACAATTCTCCTGGAAGAAGTTTGTCTCCCAGGCTAGGGGATCCTGGCACGACCACGAGACTGGCTACGTGCAGGTCAGGCCGAGAGAGGGCAGGCCCCTGCGATGGTATGAGGAGGCCCTGATTCAGGCCGGGGCCTGTGCTGCGCTGCTCGGGCTTGTGTTGCGGGCAGGCCAAGAACCCCGCAGGGGCACCTGGGAAGCCTTCGCCGTGGGGGATTGTTGCCTTTTCCAGGTAAGGGGAGACAGACTCCTGTCCAGCTTCCCGCTCCAGTCCTCAGAGCAGTTCAGCAATAGTCCTTCCCTCATTTGCTCTAAGGATTCGCCTGGGGTGTTGGAGCCTGTTCCAGAGCGCATCCGGGGAAGTTGGCAGGCAGGAGACTGCTTCTTCCTTCTCACGGATGCGCTCGCTGCCTGGTTCCTGCGCGAATGCGAGGCAGGGGCAAAGCCGTGGGCCGAGCTCAAGCAACCCGCTAAAGCTAAAGATGATAAGGAGTTTCAGCGCTGGGTTGACAGCCTGAGGGCAAAGGGACTCTTGCGCAACGACGATTGCACCGTCACCGTGATAGAGCTCAAGCAGGAGAAGCCAGCCCGTGGGAATGCCCTCTCCCGATGAGTACCGTGAGGCCGTTCAAAACCCTCGCTTCTGCTTCAAGGACCCAGAGCTACAGGGCGGGGCCGCTCTCACTGACAAGTTAGGGCTGCCCCGCGCCTTTTCGGGCCAGTTTGCCGTGGTTTTCAGGCTGGATTGCGGCGGCCGCAGCTACGCTGTGCGCTGCTTTACCACCCACCACCCGGATCAGGAGGAGCGGTACGCAGCCATCGACGCTTACCTCAGGCAGCATCAGCTCCCCTGTATGGTGCAGTTTGAGTACCAGCCGCAGGGCATCAGGCTAAGGGGGCAGTGGTATCCTATCCTAAAGATGGAGTGGGTGGAGGGCCAAACTCTTGACCAGTTTGTCCTTGCCAATCTGCACAACCCGCAGGCTTTGAGGCAGCTGGCCGAAAACTTTTGGTCAATCCTGGCCTTCTTGGAGCAGCATGATATAGCACATGGAGACCTTCAGCACGGCAACATTCTCGTGAGCAACGGGCATGTTCGCCTCGTAGACTACGATGGTATGTACGTGCCGGCCCTTCAAGGGCGCGGGAGCCACGAGGTGGGCCAGAGGAACTACCAGCATCCCGCGCGTTGCGAGGCCGATTTTGGTCCTCACATAGACCGGTTCTCAGCCCTAGTGATTTACACTTCTCTCCTTGCCCTTTCGGTTGAGCCCCGGCTCTGGCAGGAACTCCAGGGCGGCGATGACTGCCTGCTCTTGCGGCGCGATGACTTCCTATCCCCACAGAGCTCCAGAGGCCTGGCGCGCCTATCTGCCATCGACGAATTAGGCGTGTCCTACTATGCCTGCAAAATAATGGAAGCCCTAGCCTGCAATGATCTCAGCGCAATCCCCCCTCTGAGGGATCTCGTCTTTCCAAGCCAAGCCCTGACCTTCTTTACCGTCAGGCCGAGGCTCGAACGTGCGCTTGCGTCTGCCCTCGTTCTTCTTTGTGCCGCGGCGATAGGGGTAGCTCTTGATTCCGGCCAGCTTGAGGCGGTTCTCGGGGCAGCCTTCGCCACAAGCACCACATGGCAGGCGTTTATCGCTGCGCTATACGCCCGCTACCGGTTCCTGCCCCAAACACGAGAAAAGCGAGCACTCACAGCCTCAGCGCGCGAGATTGCCAAAGAGCGCGATACGCTCTGGAGGCGCTTGCGCAAGCAACAGGATAAGTTGCGCAGCCTGGAAGCCCGGGAACAGGCGGAGCAGAGGCCATATCAGGCCAAATTGGACGAGTTGCGGCTCCGGTTCAATGAGGAGGCGAGCCAGCTGCAGGCCGAGCTTGCTAGAAAACTTGCAGCAGTGGACCAGAAGCTCAAGGAGTTGGTACAACTAGAGGCAGAGGAAAAGCGCAGGGCCCTTGAGAAACTGAGGGCAGAAAGTATCAGAACTTACCTCAGACTGCGGCTTATTGCCAATGCGCCGTTACGGGGCATTGGTCCAGAGAATAAGAATGCGCTCCTGAAGGCTGGCTTGAAGTCGGCGGCAGATTTTGTGGGCGTGCACATTCAGCAGCGCTCTTTTGGGCTGAAGTTGAGCACGGTGGCCTATTTTGAACTTCCGAACGGCCGGCTGCTGCGCGTGCGCGGCATTGGTCCAGTAAAGGCGCAGGAAGTGGACAAATGGAGGCAAGAGATGACCGCCATGGCGCAAGCCTTCGTGCCGCAGGCGCTGCCGCCCCAGCAAGAGTGGCTAATTTCCCAGAAATACCAGCAGCAGCGCGACGAGTTGCTCGACGAGCGCGGGAAGCTCTCCGCAACGGCCGAAGAGAAGCTTCGGCACCATAGGGATCGCATGGTGGGCGAGGAGAGCCGTTACCTGCAGGCCATTCAGGCGGTGTGCAATAGGTACCAGGCGCGACGAAACCAGCTTAGCGAAGAGATAACCCAACTGGAAGGGCAGATGAGAGCTTTGAGCGCAAAGCTCGCCACTCTCAAAGCGCAGCTTGAGTCTTATAAGGGCATTACCTTCGCGCAATACCTGTGGATAGTGGTCAACCCCAAGGAACCCCGGGATCGAGAGACCCAGGCACAGCAGGCACCAGCGCCAACGGCTCCGCCCAGTGCAGGCAGTCCATGGTGGAAGCAGAATTCAATTTAGTGCCAGCAGGTGCCCTTTAAGAGCTGGGGCAAACCGCTGTCTTTGCCACACTCCGGGGCAAGGTCTCTGGCCGGGGTGAGCCCTAGAGCGTGACGAGAAGCACAGCGACGGCACCGGTCACGAGGGCTGTGAGCGCCACGACAAGGGCGTTGCCAACGCGGCGGTTGCA
>JAPWUW010000202.1 GCA_028275325.1 Anaerolineae bacterium
GCCGCTGAGCTTGGCGGCGCGCAGGGCAAGCACGAACTGAGCCCCTTGCTTGCTCCAGCACATTCCTGAGCCCTTGAGGCGAGCGCCCACGAGGCGCTTGCAGGCGCTTTCCACTGAGCCGCTCCCAGTTGGTCAGGAAGCAGCGGATCTGCTCTCGGGCAGCCTCACCACTCGGCCCCCGGGAAAGCGCCTCCAGGCTGGCAACCACCTCCTCGACTTTGCCCTGCCAGAGCAGGTCCTTCTGCAACTTAGGCTGCCCCTTGGCAAGCTCCCACAGCTCCTGCGCCGCCTCCCGAAACGGCAAGGTCACCCCCAGCCGCGCCACCTTCTCCTGCACCCCCTCGCTCAACTGCCCCGCCGCCACTGCAGCAGCCCAACCAGCGTCTCCTGCTGACGGGCCTGTTCGCCCTTGTAGCGCAGCCGGCCACCACAAGGGCAGACCAACCCCCCTTCCTCTGCCTGGCGGCGCTCCTCGATCAGCTCAGCCAGCACGACTGCAAAGCAATCCCTGCTCAGCTCAAACAGCTTCCGCTCCAGCTCAGCCAGAGTGGCCTCAGGATGCTCGTCGCTGTACTCGTAGGCAGCCTTGGCCGGCCCCTCCAGCTCGGCCAGAATCCGTGCCATTGCCAGCACTCGTCCGCTATCCTTATCCGCCATCGAGCCCTCCTGTTTCCGGCCTTTCAGCCTCTTGTTGCCACCAGGAAGGCTTCACTTCTCGTGCCAAAAACGTGACTCGCACCCCCGTTTATAGCCCTGTCAGGGCTTCCGCCAGGACCCACCTCAGCAGGGACGGGTGGGCGGGCAGTTTCTGGAGCGGAACGAGGACGGCCAAAGTGCCTAGGCAACGGGAGGGGGGCAGGCGGGTGGGGGCAGTCCCTCGAGTGCAACAAAGACGGCCAGCGTGCTTTGGCAGCTACACACGCCCCAACAATGGGGCAACGAGTGCGGCCAACGATTGCTTTCGGGCAGCGCAGCTCCGCGCACAGTGGCACATGGCGGCCAATGTCCTCAGCGCAAGCGTTATGGCTGGCGCTTGCCAACACACCTTGGCCGTCAGTGGGGCGCTCCAGGGGCTCATCTCTCCCACGCACCGTCACCCTCGGCGCTTCTCATTGGGGGCAGGAGGGTGAGAATACCTCCCAAGCAGCAACAATGGCGGCCAAAGCGCCTTGGCGGAACGAGGGCCGGGTAGGTGGGGCAGCCTGGCCCATTGGGCGCGCCAGCGGCGCCCCCTGGCGCGCTGGCAGCCGCGAGAAGTTCCCCGAGAGAAACGCATCACTGCACGAGCTCGCCCTGTAAGGTTTGGGGTGCCGCATCTGGGCGTTCCTTGGACGAAATGGGGCACAAGTAGGAGCCAGCCCCACCATCTTTCTCCCTGGGCCACCCCGAGGCTGTCTTAACGCTTTCCCCCAGGCCCATTTGGCGCTGCGGCGCGCTATAATGGGTTGGGTGCATGTGGCTTTCGGGGGCGCGAAGGTGACGGAGGTCGAGCGCGAGGCAAGAGGCTCGGTACTGGGTTCTTTTCTCTTACTAGCTGGTCTGGGACTGCTTGTAGCATGGCTGTACTTGTGTTGGGATAACACCAGCTGGACTCTCTTTTCGGTGACAGTGAGCGGAACCGCTCTTTGCCTCCTGAGTTATGGCCTGCGGCAAGAGCACGAGAGGCTGGCAATCGCCATGTTACTCTCTGCCTTGGCGGTGGTGCCACTCGCTGCAGCTGCGCTCTCAGGGAACGGCGCTTGGCTCTTCCTCCTCAGCGTGCCCATTGTGGTCTCTGGCTTCATCTGCCCCTTCTGGGCCACGGTGTTGCTTGCGGTTGGGCTTCTGGGAATCTGCGACCTTTCGGGCCTAGCGGAGGCCGCCACGTCGCCGCTTGGCATGTCTCTGATCGCCAACTCCCTCGTTGCCTGCGCAGGTGCGAGCGAGTTACGGGGTTTCCTGCAGCTGCATTGGCGGCGCAGCTTGCAGGCGTACCAGCTTACGCGCCAGGCGCACGAGCGGCAGGGAGAGCTCAACCGCACGATCAAGGCCCTAGACACAGCCTACCGGCTCTTGGAGGAAAGCAACTACCAGCTCGCCGCTCTGCGGCGCGAGGCGGAGGAGTGGCGGGACCTCAAGACGCGCTTTGCCACAAACCTGAGCCACGAGCTGCGCACACCACTCAACGTCATCTTGGGCTTCAGCCAGCTTATCTACCGCAACCCAAAGCTCTACGGATTCACCGAATGGCCGGAGGCCCTCATGCGCGACCTGGTCCAGGTGCAGCGCAATGCCGCATACCTTTCTGATCTGGTCAATGATATTGTAGACCTGGCGCGTGTGGATGCACTTGCCATGCCGATCCGCCGAGAATGGTCGGACTTCAAGAAGCTTGTGGAGGAAACAGCAAGCACTGTGGAAAGCCTGGCACAGGGCAAGGGTATCCCCATCCATCTTTCCCTCCCACCCGAAGTCCCGAACCTCTACGTGGATCCGGTGCGCATCAGGCAGGTGCTTTTCAACCTGCTCTCCAATGCTATTCGTTTCACCGACGCTGGAGAGGTCAGGGTAAGCGTGGCCGTTGGAGATCAAGAGGTGGTCGTATCGGTGGCGGATACAGGTCGCGGCATCCCTCCAGAGGAGCTGGAGGGGATATTCGACGAGTTCCGCCAGCTCGGGCGCCCAAGGACAGGGGAGGACTCAGGCAAAGGGCTGGGGTTGGCGATCGCCAAGCGCTTCGTCCAGCTGCACGGAGGACGGATCTGGGCTGAGAGCAAGTTGGGAGAGGGCAGCATTTTCTACATCGCTTTGCCCCTGCAAGAGAAGGCCGTTGGCTGGCTGAGGACCAAGGGTGCGCCACAGATGCCTGGGAAAAGGGCCAAGCCTAAGGTGCTTGTTCTCGACCAGGACGAGAGCTCCGTGAACTACCTGAGGCGGCACCTTGAGATGTATGACTTCTTGCGCGTGAGCAGCTGGAACGAGGCTGAGGAGTATGCTCGAGGCGCGATCGCCATCATCATCAACGAGGGAAGAGCCACCTGCACGGGCAGCTCCGCGGCCGCAGAACAGCCAAGTGACAGCATCCCTGTAGTGCGGTGCGCGTTGCCGAGCGCGAGCTGGTTATGCGGCCAGGCGCGGTTTGCCGCTGTCCTCACCAAGCCTGTTTCGAGCGAGGCGCTGCTTGCTGCTGTACGAGCTGTATGCGATGGTTCCCTTCCTTCCTGCCTGCTTGTAGTCGATGACGACCGCAGCTTCGTCCAGCTTGTGGCGCGCACCATTCAGGCAGAGGGGGGAGGGATGACCCGCGTGGTGACCGCCTATAACGGGGAAGAAGCGCTGCGGAAGGCACGGTGGCTGCGCCCCAACGCAATCTTGCTCGATCTCGTGATGCCCAACATGAGTGGCTTCCAGGTGTTCGAGGAGATGCAGAGGGAGGACCAGTTACGCAGCACGCCCATTATAGCCGTGACTGCCGCCAGCCCTGGAGAAGACGACATCGCCTCGCGCGGCAGCACCTTCTGGGCAGGGTTCCGAGGGCTTGCCAGTCAAAAGACCGTCCTCGAGCTCATAGAGGTGGTGCTCAGAAATGCCCCGCTTGTCTGCGACGAGCGCGCAGGCAGCGGCTCAGGGCAGCCAGGAAATCCCCCTGTGAGACGGGTTTGCGCAAGCACTCCGTAGCACCCAGCGCCTGGCTGAGTGCCTCATCTTCAACCACTGAGCAAATGAGTATCGGTATGTTTGCCGTCTCGGGCCGCTGGCGTAGCGACTGCAGCACGCTCCAGCCATCCATCTTGGGCATCATGATGTCGAGCACCAGCACATCTGGCTGCTCGCGCCTCGCGACCTCGAAGGCGAGGCGAGGATCCGACAAGTGGCGTACCTGCCAGGCTCCCCCCGCCAGGTAGCGTCGGTAGAGCTCCACTGCCCCTGGATTGTCTTCCACAACCAGGACGTGGATAGGTTGCTGCCTCTTAAGCAGCAGCGATACCTCGCAGATATCTCCAGCGCTTCTCAGATCGAGGCAAATGCCCTCGTGGTCGGCGATGGGTCGCAACGCCAGGAGCCTGTCCTTGTAGGGGAACTCAGGCTTTGGATAGAAGAGTACCGACAGGCGGAAAGATGCCTGCAGAAAGGTTGTGGTAAGCTCTATTTCCGGGCGACGTGAGCTCTGAACGGCACAGCTCAGCACTTGCGTCACAAGCTGCTTGAGGATGGAGTAGTCGCAGGTGACGGCCACCTCATCGTGCGGCCATGCGCAGCGAACTCTCACCTGGAGCCGATCGGCCAGCGGCTGGATCAGGGCTAAGGCCTCCTCAATCACGAGGTAGGGGTTCACACTCACTGGCTGGCTTGCAAGCATCGAAAGCTCGCTCGAAAGCGTGGCCTCTTCGTCGCGGCGCTCTCCACCTCGTTCAGGACCGGCAGCCCAAGCCGTGAGGATCTGGGCAAGCTGTTCCTCAGCCTGTCGCAGGTCTCGGAAGGCTTGGCGCCGGCCGATTGCCAGCTCTTCCATAAGCTGGGCGATCTCAAGCCGTTCCACGTACCGGAGGGTCAGCACGTCGCATGCTCTGGCTTCGCGCGAGCCAAAGGCAGCCCGCCGAGCTGGGCGCAGCGCTTCGATCGCCTCGAGGAGCACGGCGCGCAACCGCAAGGCGCGTTCGAGGGGGTCCGCCAAGGCGGCCACAGCTGGGAACCGCCTGACGAGAGAGCATTGCGAGAGCGCTGCGTTGTCGTACAGCGCTGAGAGCGCCTGGCGTACTTCCTCGCGGCTGAGGGCATCCATCGCTTCACTCGCTGGTCCACCCAGGCCCCACAGATGACAAACCCATGATATGTCACTCCCGTGGCACTCACAAGGCACTGCCAAGCGCATCAGGTTGGCACTCCTGTCACTTACAATATTGAGCGAAGTCGGTCGAACGGAGTTTTGAGTGCCACGCGGAACCCTTACACCGCGCGAGCGCTGGCTTGCGGTGCTGCGGCACGAGAAGCCGGATCGCGTGCCGCTGGACTACCGCGCCACGCCGGAGGTGACGGAAGCGCTGCTCAGGCACCTGGGCACGGATTTGGAGGGGATGTACGCGCGGCTGCACATCGACCGCGTGGTGCACGTTGCGCCGCGCTACGTTGGCCCGCCGTTGCGCCCGGATGAGGACGAGTTCGGCTGCCGCTACACCCAGGTGAGCTACGGGCT
>JAPWUW010000204.1 GCA_028275325.1 Anaerolineae bacterium
GTTGGCGGGGTGCCGTAGAGGCGCAGTGGCGTGCCGAACAGCCGCAGCATCCCGGCACGCGGGTGCTCGACGAAAACGATCATGCCGTTTGCCAGCGCCTGCGGGTCCTCGATCGCCTCCGCGAGGGAGCGAATGCGGCCGCATACTATTCCTTGTGGCTCCAGGCGCTCGATCCACTCCTGGGTCGTATGCTCCAGGAAGCGCGCCTGCAGGATGTCATTGAGTGCAGCAGCATTGGCAAGGCGCAGAGCATCCGTGCAAAAGCGCGGATCCTGAGAGAGGTCTCCCAGCCCCATCGCGAGCGAAAGGTCCCGCAGGGCATCGGCGGAGAAGACGGGGGAGATCTCTATGAAGCCGTCCCGCGTGCGGAAGGACTTGGCGATGACCTGCTCAGTCACCCCCACGCGGCTGTGCGCATCAATGCGCTCAGCATTGAGCACTGCGCCGCCATCCCAGGCGTGAGCGTGGATCGCAGCGCTAAAAAGGTCGGTCGTGACGAGCTGGCCACGGCCGGTTCTCTCCCGCGCCAGAAGCGCCGCCAGAATGCCGATCGAGAGGAGCAACCCGGCCGGGTAATCGGCCGAGATGCCAGCCGGTGCCGGGCACCCCCGCGCATCGGTGGCCTCGAACCAGCCGGCCTCAGCGCGGGCAAGCAGGTCGTGGCCGGGGCGGCCGCGCTCCACGTACGGGCCCACATCTCCCCAGCCGCTAGAGGCAGCGTAGATGAGCCGCGGGAAGCTCTCCTTCAGATCGTTGTAGCCCAGGCCAAGCCTCTCCATGACGCCGGGGCGGAAGTTGTGCACCAGCACGTCCGCCGTCGCGAGCAGCCGCATCAACACTTCCTTTGCTTCCGGGCGGCGCAGATCGAGCACAATGCTGCGCTTGTTGCGGTTGAGCGCCGCAAAGGGCATGCTCACCCCGGCGACAAACGGCCCCCAGGCCCGGCTCCAATCCCCGCTGCCAGGCCTCTCCACCTTGATGACATCGGCCCCCAGGTCAGCAAGCAGCTGAGTGGCCACCGGCCCCTGAAAGACGTGGCTGAAATCGACGATGCGCACACCCTCTAAAGCGCCGGACCCCATCTCTAGCGCCCCCGCCAGCAGGGCCTGCGCTTCTCGGCGAAGGCGCGCGGGCCCTCAATATAGTCCTCCGAAGAGCGCAGCCTCCGCACAGCGGGCAGCCACTCCAGCGCCTCCTGCGCGCTGGCAGGGCTCATGTGCAGAGTGCTGCGCACGGCCTGCTTGGCAGCCTGCACCGCAAGCGGCGCGCATTCCAGGATGGCCGCTGCCCAGCGCTCGGCTGCTGGCATGAGCTCGGGGGACGGCACCAGCTCGTTCACGAGTCCCAAGCGGTAGGCCTCAGGTGCGGAAATGAGCTCCCCCGTGAGGATGAGCCCCATGGCCAGGTGATAGGGAATGCGCCGCGGCAGCAAGGTGACCCCGCCATCATCGGCGAGCAGCCCGCGCCGCGGCTCCGGCAGGCCAAACCTGGCGTGCTCCGCCGCCACGATGATGTCGCAGCGGAGGGCAAGCTCCAGCCCCCCGCCAACGGCATAGCCGTTGATGGCCGCGATCACCGGCTTGGCCAGTGCATCCAGCGGGTGCGCCCCAGGGCGCGTCGCTCTCTGGGCAGCTTCTGGCTGCGCTGCCCGATACTTGAGGTCGTCGCCGGCGCAGAAAGCGCGTTCGCCCGCCCCCGTGAGGATCGCCACCCAGAGCTCCGGGTCGGCGGCGTAATCCTCCCAGACGCGCGCGAGCTCCGCCTTTGCGGGCGGATGCAGGGCGTTGAGCACCTCGGGCCTGTTGATGGTCACATAAGCAATGCGGCCGCGCTTCTCGTAGCGCACAAACTGCAGCTCTTGCATTGTCGGCCTCCACAGAACCTGGGCTGGAGGGTGTGCTTGCTCCTGGAGCCCACCCTCTAGATGACCATTGTGGCCAGCCACCCGGCCAGCACCAGGAAAAGGCCGGCAGTGAGCAGCTTCACCGTTGCAGAGTGCCTGGAGAGCAGCAGGCGCAGCCGATCTGAGCCGGCCCCAAAACCTGCCACGACGAACACAACCACCAGGGGCAAGATGAAGGCCAGGTTATAAAGCAGCAGCGCCCCTGCTGCGCTTGCGCGCAGCTCAGGCCGGCTGGCCACAAAGATGAGCGTCGGCAGGTAGACCTGGCCCGTGCACGCAAGCTCCACGGACGAGACTACGACTCCGGCAACAGCAGCCGCAGCCGCCGCCTTGCCCGGCTGCATCACGCCGCGAATGGCGGCGTTCACACGCCGCCGCAGTTGTGCCGGCAACCGCAACCGCATGTCCTCGAGCCGCCCCTTCCTCGCCTGCAAGAAATCGTGCAGGCTGAGCACCGCAAAGGCAAGGCACACCACAGCTGTGAGGGCATAGATCGCGCGCCCAAGGGCGGAAAGCACAGCGAGCCGCGAAAGCAACCGGTACAGCCCAAAGCCCAGCGCCAGGTATGTAGCAAAGACGCCGGCGGTGAAAGCGATGCCAGTGGCCAGGATCTGCCGCTTGCCTCGCCCTGTGAGCGCAAGGTAGGAGATGAAGAAAACAAGAGTCGCGAAGGCACAGGGGTTGACCCCGTCGATCAGCCCAGCGCCAACGACGGTCAAGAGGCCAAAGGAGCGAAAGCGCTGCTCAACCCTGGCCGCAGCGCGCGCCCGTTCCTCCTCCCAGCCCTCCCAGACCCTTGGCGCGCCCTCTTGGGCGTACTTGGCAAGCACCCGGGACAAGCTATCGTAAGTGAGTTCTGGCCCAATTAGGTAATCCTGCCCCACGAATACCGCCGGCGCCACAAGCCGCTTGTCCTCAGGGACAGAGTACTTCTCGCCTAACCACTCTGCCAAGGGAGCATCATCCACAGAAGAGTACCGCTCGATGACAAGCTGCGGGTACTCCTTGCCCACCAGGCGCAGCTCCTGCTCCGCCACAGCACACTCGTGGCAGCCAGGCTGGTAAAAGTAAGCAAGGTATATAGGCTTGGTGCCACTGAGAGTGGCAGCCGGACCGGGCGTCGCGCTGGGGGCAGTTGTCGCGGTTGGCGGCACGGCGGTGCTGGTGCCGAGGACGCCTCCCTGGGCCGTAGCCGTCTTGGCCGCCACTGTCGCCATCGCCTGCTGCAGCAAGGCCTTGAGGTCCTCCTCGCTCAGTGTATCGACGCCGCCAGCCTTAAGACCGTCTTCCACAAGTTGCTGGAAACGCTCCTCGATCTGGTTCGCGCCAAGCAGCACACTGTGCCCAATAACCATGAGCGGGACGCCACGCTGATCCTGAGGGATCCCGGCCAGATCGCACATGAGCATAAAGAGCCGGTAACCCAGAAGGTCGTCGATGGCGATCTTCTCGAGGCGCACGCTCTCTCCGTAGGCCTCAAGCAGCGGCGGCAAGAACTCGTCCATGACGTGGTGGCAGTGCGGGCAGGAATCGCTATAAAAGAGCAGGATCTCGACAACGGCCCCCTGCGCAAGGGAACGCACGGGCCAAGCGAGCGCGACCATCAAGCACAGCAAGGCAAGAAGCTGCTTTGGCTTCAGCAAAGGCACCTCCATAGCAAAGGCAACGCGCTACTGTGCAGGCCGGAGGCGGTCAAACGGCGTTGCGCCCAGACCGGACGCACCAATGATGGACTTTCAGCCACTGTCCAGTGCCCTGTGCAGGGCAGGCCTCAGGTGCTCCTGCAAGAAGCGCAGAGCCGCCTGCGCGTCTTCATCGAGCAGGATGCGCTGCAGCTCCTGAAGCTCGCCAGCTGAGAGCGTGAGGAGCAGCGTGCGCTTTTCGCTCATGGAACTTCCCCCAGAAGAGCCCTCAACTTCTCCAGCCGCCACGCGTGTTCGGGCTGCCTGAGCCGGCCGCAACGGCCAAGCTCCGCCGCCCCAATGGAGAGCTTGCTTGCAAAGATGAAACAAGTCTCCTCCCCGCATTCCTTGCAGTTGGCCCCTGGCAAGAGCCTGTAGAGCGCAACTGCGCTCGGGCGCTCCCTCTTGCGGTAATCCGGCTGTATGCTCTCCCTCTCTTGCCAAATGCGGTTGAGCTCGGCAATGAGCTCCTGCATGAGCGCCTCAGCCTCAGCCCGGTCGGCAAAGCCTCCGAGCGCAATCATCCGCGGGTGCAGCGTCACCGCGTGGCCACGGAAGCGTCCCTGCAGGTGAGGGCCAGCTTTGTCGTAGGTCGCGCCCGGCCACACCGCATTGACATAAGGCATAAGCGCGCTGATGTCCACGTCCAGGTGCGCGAAGGCATTATACCGTTCCGCGCCCGGTTCGCACGGCGGCGAGCTCACCTCGAGCCTGTAGCTGCTGATCAATTCTGCTGCACCCATATCCCATTCCTACCCCAGCGATCACGGCTCTCCAAGCAGCTCCAAAAGCCGCTGCCCGCCTTCCCGATAGGGCTCGTCCATAAGCCTTGGGCATTCCCCTGCCTGCCGCTCACCCAAGAGCAGCGCAAACGCGAAGGCCATACAGGTCTTCTCGCCGCAGCCGCCGCAGTTGAGCCGCGGCAGGAGAAGGTAGACATCGAGGGGGCCGAGCAACCGGCGCCGCTCGTAACGCGGCTCGATCTCCCTCCTGCGCCGCCAGGTCTCATTCACAAGCTCCCGGAACCACGCAAGCTGGGCTCTAGCGTCCTCGGCCCCATCCACCTTGGCCATGACCGCCACGCGAGGGTAAAAGGTGAGGATGCGCACTCCACGCTTCAGCGTCACTGTAT
This sequence comes from Anaerolineae bacterium, assembly GCA_028275325.1. Lineage (GTDB taxonomy): Bacteria > Chloroflexota > Anaerolineae > DRVO01 > DRVO01 > JAPWUW01. The sequence continues at coordinate 4,718 of JAPWUW010000204.1, forward strand.
TGGCACCCGGGTTGTACATCAAGTTCGGCATCACCGCGTTGAGGTACGGGAAGACGGGCGAGATATCGTCGGAGAACTCAGCAATAACGCGGTTCTTGCTTGGGTCGGCCAGGCAGTCGAGCACATGCGTGATGTGGAAGCTGTGCCAGAGCGCCTCTTCCTCCTCGCTGCTTGGGCTCTCAACTGCACCAACCGGCCGAGACCACTCAGTCATAACCCTGTCTCTTTTGCAGAAAGGGCAGACAGACCAACAACCAATGCATTAGCCTTGCGCTCCCATTCTACACCATCTCATGGAGCAAAGAAACAGCCACAGGACGGTGGCCGAGCAGAAGCATGCTGCGGGCGTCAGCTGGAGCGAGTGGCTAGGAGAACGCGAACCACCGGGCAAGGATGCATCGCTGATTTACTCCTGCTCGGCCTGCTCGAGCGCGAGGCAAGC
>JAPWUW010000205.1 GCA_028275325.1 Anaerolineae bacterium
CTGCTGTCAGCCTTGCCATCTCGCCTGGGTCGCGACAGGTTCTCACGTTGCTTGCCCGCAATGGGGCACTGGCCGACATGATAGCCGCTGGGGCCCGCCTCCTGGAAGCCGGGTGCGGGCCTTGTATCGGCATGGGTCAGGCGCCACCCACAGGCGGTGCCTCGTTGCGCAGCTTCAACCGCAACTTCAAAGGTCGTTCTGGAACCCCAGATGATCAGGTGTACCTCGCCAGCCCTGAGGTCTGTGCCGCTTCAGCGCTGGCGGGGTGTATCGCTGACCCTCGAGAACTGGGGGAACCACCGGCATTCGTCGAGCCAGACAGCTACTATACTGACGACTCCATGATCATCCCGCCGCCACCGCCTGGTACACCAGTCCAGATCATCCGCGGGCCAAACATCATGCCCTTGCCCGAAATGCCCCCGCTGCCGGAAAGCCTCGAGGGGCCGATCCTCCTCAAGGTGGGGGATAACATCACGACGGACCACATAATGCCCGCCGGGGCGGAAATACTGCCGCTTCGCTCCAACATACCGGCTATTAGCCAGTACGTCTTCGCGCGCATAGACCCAGGCTTCGCGCGGCGGGCGCTTGAAAACGGCGGTGGCTTCATCGTTGGGGGAAGTAATTACGGCCAAGGCTCAAGCCGCGAGCACGCGGCGCTGGCACCCCGATACCTGGGCGTAAAGGCCGTGCTTGCCAAATCCTTCGCGCGCATACACGCGGCCAACCTTGTCAACTTCGGGATCTTGCCACTGTTGTTCTGCAACCCGGACGACGGCGACGCCCTCGAGCAGGGCGAGCAACTCGAACTGCCGACGATAGCGCAGGCACTGCAAGGGCACGCACCCTTGCAGGCGATTGCCAAGCGGACCGGCAAAGTGATCCCGCTGCGTCACGAACTTTCTGAGCGGCAGGTGCGGATACTGCTGGCAGGTGGCCTCCTCAACTACTACCGCCGCGGTGGGCAGTAGGCACGGCGAACGCTTTATATGGCTGCGAGCGGCGAGGGGGGCGTCTAAGACGCCGCCCCTCGTCGGTTCGTCAGCGTACTGCTTCGATAACCGAAAGCAAATACTCTAGGTCATCCCGCGTCTGCTCCAGCAGTTCCTCCAGCGACAGGTCACGCCACGAGTGAGGTCCCTGGTACTCAGAATGGACGGAAACGGTCCCGTCAAAGCCGATATGGTGTAAGTACTGAAAGACTTCCGGCCAAGGAACCAGGCCATGGCGCAGCGGCACCATTTTCGTATACCAACGCTCCTTGCCGAGCTCCGGGTCGTATTCGTGGTACCAAGCCATGTCCTTGACCGCTACGATGTTGATCCAAGGCGTGAGCAGGTCCATGCCCTGCTTCCAGCCGGAAGCCCCGCCCTCCACAGCCATATGGCCAGGGTCAATGTAGGCGCCGATCACCTCCGGATCCCGCCCATGCAGGAGGTGCCAGACGACAGCTGCATCCGCCGTGATGAAATCCCCCGAGTGTATGTGCAGATTGGCGCGCACGCCATAGCGCTCGGCCAGCGCCGCAATGCCGTCCAATGCTCGCTTGACCTCATCCAGCTGCTCGCGCATCTGGCCAAACCCGCGGTACCGCCAGTACCCGAGCTTTATGTCCCGCACCGCAGCGGTGCTCGCGGCACGGAAGATCTCCTCGCAGAACGGTTCACTGGCCCCAGTGATGGCCGTTGTGATCATGGGGATGTCATACCCAAGCCCACGCACCAGCTCCACCGCCTTAGGCAATTCGTCCAGTGCCTTTTCTGGCTCGATGTGTCCTCCCGGACGCACTGTAAGGTCAAGCCCCTCGAAGCCCAGCTTCCCTGCGGCTCTGGCCGCTTCCTCGATCGAGAGTGGGGCCAAGTGCTTGGAAAACATGACTATCTTCATAAAGACCCTCCGCCAGCCTGGTTTTCGGGGCGACGTTAGACGCCAGCTGCCCTTGCCGAGCGAACAGCCTCTACCAGTGCCCGCGCGTTCTCCGTCAGCTGAGCAAAATTCCCTTGCTGCACAAGCTTGTTGTTCACCAACTCTGAGCCCACTGCCACGGCCACAGCGCCAGCGCGGATGTATTCCCCGGCGTTCTCCTTGCTAACACCTCCGGTGGGAACCAGCCGCACTTGGGGGAGCGGCGCAAGCACATCCTTGATGAACCTTGGGCCCAAGCAGCTGGCCGGAAACACCTTCACCAGGTCAGCACCTGCTTCCCAGGCGCGCAGAAGCTCAGTGGGCGTGAAGGTTCCGGGGATGGCAACCTTGTCGTAGCGGTGGCAAACTTCAATGGAGGGAAAGTCCAGAATCGGGGAGACGACGAACTGTGCTCCAGCCATGATGCATGCTCTGGCCGTCTCGCGGTCCAAGACAGTGCCAGCGCCAAGCAATACGGCATCTCCCAAGCGGCTGGCAGTCTCCTCGATCATGCGCAGGGCCCCCGGGGTCGTCATGGTGAACTCAATAACGTCAACACCCCCCTCTCTGATTGCATCTGCCACACGTTCCAGCTGGCTGCTGCTGCTCAGCCTAACGACCGCAATGACACCACAGTTCACAATGCGCTCGAGAATTCGCTCGCGTGTCATTTGCCCTTCTCCCAGCTCCAGCTTCAGCGCGCAATGCGCAAGCCCGCGCCCGCAAGCAGCCTTTGGACATCGTCGGCCGTTGCGTAATTGAAATCTCCAGGCATGGTATGCTTCAGTGCAGAGAAAGCCACGCCAAAATCGATGGCTTCCTGGGGGGTTGCTCCTTGCAGGATCTTATGTATGTAGCCAGCGCTGCAGGAATCTCCTGCGCCCACGCGGTCCACGATCTCCACCTCGTAGGTGGGGCCGCGGTAATGTTGGCCATCGGCGTAGACCAGCGCTGACCACCTGTTCCGCCACACCGAGAGATCCTCTCGGAGCGTGATGACCACCGCTTTGAAGCCGAACTCCTGGCTCAGCTTCACAGCTACCTGTTCGTAGGTCTGCTCCCTAATGTTGAAGACACGCGCTGTGTCCTCTTCCGTTGTGAAAAGCACGTCCACATACTCCATAAGCGGAGCCTGGACCCGCCGCGCTTTCTCCTCCGGCCACAGCCGTGCGCGGTAGTTGAGATCATAGGAGACGGTGCATCCGGCTTTCTTGGCAGCCTCCAGGGCCTCTCTAGTGGCCTCAGCACAGCTATCCGAAAGCGCCGGGGTGATGCCACTCGTATGGAACCACGCCGCACCCGAAAGGGCACCGTACCAATCCACCATTCCGGGCTCGAGCCGGCTCATAGCGGAATGAGCCCGGTCGTAGAGGACCGAGCTCGCTCGCGGTGCCGCGCCAAATTCCACGAAGTAGAGGCCCATGCGTTCTTCCTTGGACCAGACAATATAGCTGGTATCCACTCCCATGGCGCGTGCCCAGTTGCGGCATAGGTAACCCAAGGGGTTGGCGGGCAGCCTGCTAACCCAAGAGCTCGCCGTGCCCAATCGAGCGAGCCCAACAGCAACGTTCAGCTCGGCTCCACCTACGCCCACCGTGAGACTATTGGCCTGCTCTAGCCGGCGAAACTCCGGCGGCGAAAGCCGGATCATCGCCTCGCCGAAAGTCACCACCTTACCCATAACATACCTCCGCGTAAGATGCCTCACCCAACAGAGGACAATGCCCTGACGTCGCCCCAAATGCTACTGTTGAGCGCCTAGGCCTGTCAACGTGCTGCCAGCGCTGGATATCACAATGAGGCCAGCAGGGCCGGACCTGAGTGCCCCGCTTGTCCTTTTTTTGGCACTGCGGCACGGGCAATGGTAACCTGAGGTGTTCTTCGTGGAGCTCATGCCACCAGCACTCTGGTTGGTGCGTTCTGTTTACAAGTATAAAGGTGGAGCCGAAGGCAAAGTGAAGCAGGAGTCGAGCAAGTCAATAGTTGACCTCCCAGCTATGGTCGAAGGGTTTCCCCCCGAGGAGCGCGCCCGTTTCAGGCGCATGTTTGCCATCTCTGAAGTTGTTGGTGAGTTGAGGGTGCCGCCGAGCATGCGGCAGTGGGTGGAGCAGAGATTCGGCTCGGTGAAGGCCGTGGAGCGGCAGCGCATCGTCCGCGTGACGAACCTCTTCACTCTCGAGTCGGCCCTGTTCAACGACTTGCGCAGCAGCCGCCCCTTTGAGGCCTGTGAAAACGCAGAGCTTGCGGAACTTATCAGGCAGACGGAGGGGGATCCCTTCTGCAGGCCGTGGGCTGGCACGCCCGAGGATGTGTTCGGAAGGATCGAGGGTACCCAGTCGGTGACGGCGAGCAACATTGCTAAGTACGATGGCTTCCATGGCCTTGTCATCTTCAAGGAGCACGACCCCCTACGGTGGGATGAAGAGGCAATCGTGGATTACTTCGCCGTAGCGATGCGGTGGGCCGAACAGGCGCATGCGGTGGACCCAACTGCTCGCTACTTTTTCCTGATGTGGAACTGCCTTTGGAAGAGCGGCGCAAGCGTCCTCCATGGGCACATGCAGATGACATTGGCGAGGGACATGCATTACGCCAAGGTGGAGTCCATGCGCCGCGCGGCTTTGTCGTTCCAGCAAGCCCATAACCAGCCCTATTTCGACGAGCTGTGGCACCTGCACGACCTCTTGGGCCTTTCCTGGCACAACGGAGGCACACGTGGGCTCGTCTACCTCGCGCCGGTGAAGGAGAAAGAGGTGTGGATTTGGGCCGACCAGTATGGCGAGGAGCTGGCGCGCGCAACCTACCGTGCGCTGACTGCGCTGGTGCTCGACCTGGGGGTCCGCTCCTTCAACATGGCGGTCTATATGCCGCCGATCGGCTCCGGCCCGACCACGGAAGAGTGGGAGGGCTTTCCTGTTCTCGTCAGGCTCGTGGATCGGGGTGACCTCAGCACCAGGGTAGCCGATTTTGGCGCTATGGAAATCTACGCCGCAAGCGTGGTCGCAAGCGACCCATTTGTGGTAGCTAGGACCATTTTGGAGCGGGAAGAGGCGTTTTCTCTTCGAGAGAGCGGGCTTGAGGCCGAGAGAGGATAGACATGATCGAGCTTGAGGTTGTGGGAAGCGGCAAGGTGGTTGTTGTCGGCCATCGTGGCGCTATGGCCCATGCGCCAGAGAACACACTTGCTTCCTTCCGCAAGGCTATGGAGCTGAGAGCACACGCCGCCGAATGCGACGTTCGTCTCA
>JAPWUW010000206.1 GCA_028275325.1 Anaerolineae bacterium
AGCCAGGGTCGCGGAGCGCAGGCGGCGATGAGACATAGGTCCTCCTGGCTTTTAGAACGTTTGTTCTATTATAGCACATCCCTTGCTGCGGACAAGGAGCGCTTGCCCTTCTTGGCTCCAGCGCACCCTGGCCGCCCGCGCGGTTCCCGAGGGACAAGTCTCTCCCACCCGCCCGCCCTGCAGCTTGCCTCTGTCTTGGGGGCGGGTGGGTGGGGCACTCTCTCGAGCGCCACGTTGGCCGCCAACGTGCTCTGGCAGCAAGAGGGGCGGGTGGGTGGGAATCTTTTATGGAGCGCCACAATGGCCGCCAGCGTGCGCTGGTGGTGAGAAGCGCTCCAAAGTGAGCGCGGGGCATGCCGCCAAGCTACGTTTTCAGACGGCACTTGACCCTGTACGGGTGACTCCTGGCGGGCAGTGCGTTTTCGTCATGGGAACTATCGCCGATGCCCTTGTACCGTGGCCGCCTGTGTGTCACTCGAGGGAACATCCCCGCCCGGCCCTCTCGGTGCCAGCGCACCCTGGCCGCAGGTGTGTCGCTCGAGGCATTTGTCTCTCCCACCCGCCCGCCCTGCGGCTTGCCTCTGTCTTAGGGGCGGGTGGGTGGGGCACTCTCTCGAGCGCCACGTTGGCCGCCAACGTGCTCTGGCAGCGACACAAGCTCCAGGATGGGCGCAGCGCGTGCCGCCAAGTTACAGCCCAATAGCACGCTGGTCTCGAGGCCACTGCACCTTGGCGGCTCGTGCGCCGCTTGAGATTTGTCTCTCCCACCCGCCCGCCCTGCAGCTTGCCTCTGTCTTGGGGGCGGGTGGGTGGGAATACCTCCCGAACTGCAACAAGGGCCGCCAACGTGCTCTGGCACCGAGAGGGGCGGGTGGGTGGGAATACCTCCTGAGCTGCGACAACCACGGCCGAAGTGCTTTGGCAGCGACACTTGCAGCAACAATAGACCAACTTTGGCGGCCAACGAGCTCACAAAGAGCCAGCAAATGCCGGTCGCTCAAGCGCTGGCGAATGGCTTTGCGGCGGCAGTATACTTGCATCGCGCCCCATCGCCCCTGCGTTCCTGACCTCTCGGGTTGCACCTTGACAACGCGCAGGGCAAAGCGATGAGCGGCTTCCTTGTGAAAGAAGGTGCTGCGCGCGTGGCACGCGATCCGCTGGAGAGAGCCATGCCGGAACGGATACTCATCGTGGAAGATGAGCCCACCCTGGTGGCCACACTGCGCTACAACCTGCAGCGGCAGGGGTACCTCGTATCGGTGGCCAGCGATGGCCTCCAGGCATTGCAGCGCGCCCGCGAAGAACGGCCGGATCTCATCATCCTGGACCTCATGTTGCCCGAGCTTGATGGCATTGAGGTCTGCCGCATCCTGCGCCAGGAAATGGCTGTGCCGATCATCATGCTCACCGCGCGCGATGAGGAGATCGACAAGGTGGTCGGCCTCGAGGTGGGCGCCGATGATTACATGACCAAGCCTTTCAGCATGCGCGAGCTCCTGGCGCGCGTCAAGGCCAACCTGCGGCGCGTGCGCCTCACGAGGGAGGAGGCGGCTGCTGGGGAGAGCGAGCCCAGGCCAGCGCCGCCGCTTGCCTTCGGGGAGGTCGTCATAGACCAGGCCCGGCGCGAGGTGCGCAAGCGCGGCGTGCCCATCCCGCTCACCCCAAAGGAGTTCGACCTTCTCGTGTTTCTTGTGCGCAACCGCGGCATGGTGCTCTCGCGCGATCTCATCCTCGAGCGGGTGTGGGGCTGGGATTACGCCGGCGAGACGAGAACTGTGGACATACACATCCATGGCCTGCGCGCCAAGCTCGAGGACGACCCGGCAAACCCCCGGCACATCGTCACGGTGCGGGGTGCCGGCTACCGGCTTGAGCCGTGAGGCGCACGGTGCGGCTGGCCATGCGCTGGCGCCTGGCGCTGCCGCAGGCGCTGGCGGTGACGCTCGCGCTTGCCATCTTCGGGCGCTTCACCATCATGCAGGCAGAGCGCGCCCAGCTTGCCGCCTACCGGGAGCGGCTCCTTGCTGAGGCCGCTTTGGCCTGCTCCGTGCTGGGGGAGCGGGGGGGCGAGCCCCAGCAACAGGCCCTGCAGGCCCTGGCCATCGCCCATGGCCAGGCGCTGCAGGCCCGCCTAACCGTCATCGCGCCGGATGGGCGCGTGCTGGCCGATTCGGCAGCTGACCCGGCGACGATGGAGAACCATGCCGGCCGGGAAGAAGTGCAGCTTGCGCAGCGGCTCGGCCAGGGTGTGGCCGTTCGCCTGAGCGCCACCCTGGGCCAGAGGATGCTCTATGCGGCCATCCGCTGCGACGCTCTGGGCGGCAGTACTGTGCGCGTTGCACAGCCGCTTACCGCCATGCAGCAGGCCCTGGGCCAACTTGAGCGGGCAGTGGTCGTGGGCGCTCTGGGGGCGACTGTGCTCGTCGTCCTCGCTTCGTTCCTTGCTGCCGCCCGCATCAGCCAACCTCTGCAGCGCCTGGCGACGTGGGTGCGCACAGGGCAGCAGGGCTCCGCGGCAACGTCTCTTCCTGCTGGCACCTACGAGGAGGTGCGCACGCTTGCCCGCGCGCTGGACAGCATGGCCGCCGAGCTCAACTCCCGCGTGCGCTCGCTCGCGGAGGAGCAGAACCGCCTTCAGGCCGTGCTCGCTCACCTGAGCGATGGTGTGCTCATAACCGATGCGCAGGGCCGCATCGTCCTCTACAACCCGGTGGCCATCCGCCTCCTCGGGCTCCCCCCAGCGCCAGATGGCCTTTCTCTGCCGGAAGCGCTCGCCCACCCGGAGCTTATCGGCACCTGGGAGCGCGTCCACAGGGATGGCGGCGAGCAGGAGGCCATCGTCGAGCTGCCTTCCAGGCCGGCCTTCCTGCGCCTTATCGTCACCTCTTTGGGCAGTGCCGGCCTTCCGGGGGAACTTGTCGTCATCCAGGACCTCACTCAGATCCGGCGGCTGGAGACAGTGCGGCGGGATTTCATCAGCAATATCTCTCACGAGCTGCGCACGCCGCTTGCCTCCCTGAAAGCGCTGGTGGAGACCCTCCAGGATGGCGCCCTGGATGACCCACCTGCCGCTCAGGGCTTCCTGCAGCGCATGGCCATTGAGGTGGACGCCCTGACGCAGATGGTTCAGGAGCTCCTGGAGCTCTCGCGGATTGAATCTGGCCAGGTGCCGCTGCGGCTTGAGAGCGTGCCTTTGGCAGAGCTCGTGCGGGAGCCAGTCGAGCGGCTGCTGCCGCAGGTGCAGCGAGCCGGCCTTTCGCTCTCGCTGCACCTGCCGGGGAGCGACGTGCGCGTGCTGGCCGACCCAGAAAGGGTGCGGCAGGTGCTCATCAACATCCTGCACAATGCCATCAAGTTCACGCCTGCTGGCTCCATCACAGTCTCGGCTGAGGCCCAAGGGGATGAAGCCATCATCACCGTGGCCGATACCGGCATAGGGATCCCGGCCGCGGACCTGCCACGCATCTTCGAGCGCTTCTACAAGGCCGATCGCTCGCGCGCAAGCGGCGGCACCGGCCTCGGGCTCGCCATAGCCAAGCACATCGTCCAGGCGCACGGCGGGCGCATCTGGGCCGAAAGCCAGGAGGGCTCCGGCAGCAAGTTTTCCTTCACTCTGCCGCTTGCCGTGGGCCCCGCCACCGGCCAGGCAGATACAGCTGCCTAACGATACCCTTACACAGCGCTTACATTCTCCTCACCTGCCACAAACAAGCCTCTGCTAAGATCTTTCCCGGGCAAGAAAGGGGCTAAGCCCCGCCAAGCCCCAGCCAAAAGAAGTGCAGGAGGAATGAAAGTGCTATTGCGCAAGCTTCACACGAGAAGGCAGTTTCTTACGGGCGCTTTGGCCATGGCAGCCCTGGCTGCCGGTTGCGCGCAGGGCCAGCCAGCACCCACTCAAGCGCCGCAGGCGCCTACGCCCACCCCTGTGCCGACACAGCCGCCTACACCGACGCGGGTGCCCACGCAGCCACCCACAGCAGAGCCAACTCAGGCTCCAGCTACACAGACAGGTCTGCCGCCGGTGAACCCCGCGGAATACAGCGGCGACATAATCATGGCCGGCAGCAGCACGGTCTACCCGCTTGCGGAGCGCATCGCTGAGCGCTTCAAGGACGATGGCTTTGCCGGCAACATCAGCATCGCCTCCATCGGCAGCGGCGCCGGCTTCGAGCGCTTCTGCAAGACAGGCGAGACGGACATAAGCAACGCCAGCAGGGCAATCAAGGATTCCGAGCGCGAGGCCTGCCGCGCCATCGGCCGCGAGCCTATAGAGTTCCGCGTTGGCACGGATGGTATTGCCGTAGTCGTCTCCCGCTCGCCGGAAAACGAGTGGATTCAGGACATCACCAAGGAAGAGCTGGCCAAGATCTTCTCCGCCGATGCCGTCAAGTGGTCCGATGTGCGGCCGGATTGGCCGGATAAGGAGATCCTGCGCTTCACTCCAGGAACCGATAGCGGCACCTTCGATTTCTTCGTGGAGGTGGTGCTCGGCAAGGACAAGGAGAAAGCCCTTTCGGCGCCCAACCTCCAGCTGAGCGAGGATGACAACGTGCTCGTCCAGGGCGTCCTGGGCAGCCCGTACGCCATCGGCTACTTCGGCTATGCCTACTACGAGGAGAACAAGGACAAGCTGCGGGCGCTCTCGATCGATGGCGTCGAGCCGAACTTCGACACCGTGGAAAGCGGGCAGTACCTGCTCTCGCGGCCGCTCTTCATCTACAGCGATGCCAAGATCATGCGCGAGAAGCCACAGGTTGCGGCCTTCATCAACTACTTCCTCACGCACGTCAATGAGGAGATAGATGATGTCGGCTACTTCCCGGCAAGCGAGGAAGCCCTTGCGGCCGCCCGGCAGGCCTGGCTGGAGGCGATGAAGTAGTGGATCTTGGCACGTCTGAAGCCCACCCCTGGCCCGATAGGGGCCAGGCTCGCGACAGAGAGCAATGGGCAGCTGAGGTACGGGGAGCCCCACTCTCCTTGCGCCGTCGCGCGCGGCCGGTGGAATCGGTTGCGCGCGCGGCAGTCACCTTCTGCGGGCTGGCCTCGATCGCCATCACCCTCGCTACTGTCTATTACCTGGGGCGCGAGGCCTCCCTTTTCTTCCGTTCCAGCGAGGTGAGCCTGGCCGAGTTCCTCACCGGCAG
>JAPWUW010000207.1 GCA_028275325.1 Anaerolineae bacterium
AGAGCGGATCAACGCTTGCGCCCAGCAAGCGGATCTGCCCAGCCTCATGGAAACCAGGCGGCGGGCTGAGATTCAGTTCGACGGCATACATACTGGCGGCGAGGCAGCCGGGACAACATGAGATTGTGGCCTCGAGGCACTCCGGCCCTTGCAGTGCAAATGTCTTCTCCAGCTGCGCGCCACAGGTGGCGCCGGCAGCCACGATAACGGGCTGCGCTCCCACAACCCTGGCCGAGAGCGAATACACTAGCTCTTGCCACGGGTTGCGCTGGGCCAGCAAGGACTCAAGTTCGGCTTCGGATCTTGGCGGGGACGGCCAGCAATGGTCGACAAATGCGCCCGGCGGACCCTGGAAGTATGTAGCACCCTTGGGCTTCCCGAGGGTGCCAAGCAAGTTCAGGCCCCTTGGCAAACAACTCCATTCAGCAACATAGCCCCCACGTGAGCGCACGAACAATGCCTGGGCCGCTGCCCGAGCCTCCGCTTCAGCGCAGCCATCCCCGTCCATGTCCTGCATAGAGAGAAACACCCGCCCTTGCCTCAGTTGGCTGAGGCTCCACTCTGCTGTCAGGAGCTCGCGGTATGCGGCGTGGCGCAGGTGAGGCAGGAATATCCCGCCAAACAGGCCGTGCCAGTATGGGCAGTTGCACTGGCTGCGCCACAGGTGTGCAAGGGCCTCTTCTCGCGCCCTGAAGACACTGCCAACAGCGTGCAACCTTCGCGAGGCCAGAACCGTCCGTTGCCTTAGCCAGCCAGCCTCGGGGTACCGGACGAGGAAGTTGCGCCAGTGACCCACGCGGAAAAACCGCTGGAGCTGCTCGTGCCCCGCTTCCTGCAGCAGCTGCCGGCCACTGGCAACGAGCTGACCGATCTCGGGATCGAGCGACCAGTCCTCCATTTCTGGGTAAGCTGCGCTGGGGATGTATACCCTGCCAAGTGGGGGGTTAGCCAGCCACCATTCTTTCAGCGTAACTGCCTGCAGCCAACCCTCATTCTCCGCCAGTGCATGGAAAAGCTCCCGCAGGTAACCGCGCTCATAGCAAAGCTCATAGGTCCCAGGCCACAGGCCAAACTTCTCACCATCGTCCGCAAAGAGAACGAACCTCTGGCCGCGCTCGTATTGACACCGCAGGAAGTGCAGAACCTCTTCGACCTCTCGCCAGGGGATCAGGTACCGCAACTCGGTGCTTGCCGGAAAGAGCCCGAAGGATTCGCCAACGTTGTCGGTGAGGTAGTAGCCACCTACAGGTGCGCCGCGGCAGCCAGCGCGCGCCACGTGGTCGCAATCCACGATAGTGTAGCGCAACCCAGCCGAGACGAAGAACGTCGCGAGGTGTGGCTCCCAAACCCTTTCAGCCAGCCAGGCACCATATGGTCGCTCCCCTAGAAGCTCTTCCAGCTTGGCCGACATGGCGCGCAGCTGGCCGAGCTTGTCTGCATCCGGTATAGCGGCAAGGATCGGCTCGTAGAGCGCCCCACCGAGCACTTCGACGCGGCCGAGACCACACAACTGCTGGACTCGGCAAAGAAAACCAGGCTCCTCGGAGGCAAGCCATTCCAGAAGCGGCCCGGTGTAGTGGAGAGAGGCTTTCAGAGACGGCGAGTCCTCCAACAGCGACAACAGAGGCTCATAGGCCGTCTGGAACGCTTCGCAAAAGACATGTGGCAGGTTCCCAACTGGCTGGTGGTTATGAAAGACGAACGCAATGGCGAGTTTCTGGCTTGCGCTGCACGCTGTGCTCGTGGCCAATCCCTCACAGCGGGTGCACGCCGAGGCATTTGCCACCGGCAAGCTCGGTAAGGCCGGCAAAATCCTCTGGCACAAGGTCGGAGCCAATAACGCAATTGCCTCCAACACGGAAGTGAGGCGGAAGCTTCGTGTTCTTGCCAATCAACGTGAGGCCAGTGTTGATGCTGTCCGGGAAGAGCTCGTTCACTGGCTCATCGCCGTCGCTGCCCACACGGCAGCCGACAGCGATGAGCACTTGTTTGTCGATGATACTGCGCACCACGGTGGCTCCTGCCTCAATCCGAGTATCGGTCATGACCACTGAATCGCGGACCAGTGCTCCCGGCCCAACATACACCCCGGGGGAGAGAACTGAGCTTTCCACCGTTCCCTCGATGATGCAACCATGGCTCACGAGGCTCCGCTTGACTGTAGCTCCAGCCTGGACCTTCGCCGGTGGGCGCTCCTCACTGCGGGTGTGTATAACCCAGCTGCGGTCGTAGAGGTCCAATGGCGGGGCGTGAACCAAGAGCTGCATATTGGCCTCCCAGTACGCCTGGACCGTGCCGACGTCCATCCAGTAGCCCTCGAATTGATACGCGAAGACATTCGCGCCCTCAGCGACCATGCGTGGGATGACATCCTTGCCAAAGTCGTGGCTGCTTGCAGGATTGCGCGCGTCGTTAGTGAGCCACAGGTGCAGCGCATCGCGCCGAAAGCAATAGATGCCCATACTGGCAAGCGTCCCTTTTGGCCGCTGTGGCTTCTCCTCAAAGTGTATGACGCGCCCGCTGCCGGTGATAGTGACAATGCCGAAGCGGGAGGCCTCACTGGGCCGTACCCTAATGCAAGAGATCGTCACATCCGCCTGGCGCTCAGCATGGAACCGGAGCAGGGGTCTGTAATCCATCTTGTACACGTGGTCACCAGCCAGTACTAGCACGTTATCTGGCCGGTAGTGGTCGATGAAATCCAGGTTCTGGTACACGGCGTCAGCCGTCCCACGATACCAGTCGCTCTCACCACGGCCCAAGTATGGCTGCAAAAGGTGCACACCGCCATACATGCGGTCCAGATCCCATGGCTGGCCGCGCTGGATATGGTCGTTGAGGGAACGAGGGCGATACTGTGTCAGGACTCCAACGGTGTAGATGCCTGAATTCACACAGTTCGAAAGCACGAAATCGATAATCCGATACTTGCCGGCGAAGGGGACTGCCGGCTTTGCGCGCTTCAAGGAAAGGATGTTGAGGCGGGTACCTTGGCCTCCAGCAAGTATCATCGCCACTACTTTGCTTGTGGAAGGCTCCATGGCTGTGCTCCCGCGGTGGTTCCTTATCGGCTAGGAGTGAAGCGCCCGCACTAACGCTGGCAACATATACTCGGAGACCACATGACCCCAGTTCATGCGCGCTGCCAAAGCATGGCCGGCACGCAGAAGGGCTGCCCTTTCGGATGCGGATTTGGGCAAGTTCCTTGCCACAATGGCTGCCACCTCCTGTGCGCGCTTGGCTTCCACGAGCTCCCGCCGCTCCTTGCCAATTTGCAGGGCATCCTGCCACCGACAAATTGAGAGCTCTGGCGGTAGTGAGATGTAGTCGGCGACCACAACGTTTCTCTCCATCGATGTGGCCACTCTGTTTGCAAACCCAACGCAACCACAGGCGCTTGAGACAAGGCAAAGCGCGCCAAAGGGCAACGGCTCAAGCTGGGCAATCCCGAAAGGCTCATATATGCTCTGGCCGAACTCCAGGTCGGTACCAATCCTGAGGTCAGCAAAGCTCATATCTGCTGGCATGCGCTCGCCGCATCGCTCCCTATCCCAGCCAAACTGGTTGACGAAGACGACACGAGTTGCTGCTGCCCTCTTGTTGAACTCCTCGACGACGGAGAACAATTCAGCTTCCTCGCCAACAAGGTCAGGATAGCCCAACCGGTGCTGCACTGGCCAGCCGTACTCGCGTTCCATGCGCCGCACATCCTCCGCGAGCCGACCAGTCGCCAGCGAGGAAGCCAGGACGAAGAACACAGCCTTTCTGCCTTGCTCGGCCAGGTGCTCATCGAGGGCTTCAAGCACCCTGAAGTCCCGCCACAGTGCCTTGCTGGGCACCAGGCGCGCAACGTGACTTAGAATGAGGTCAGGCTCGACGCCTAACAAGGCCTTGGCGTAGGCCCTCAGCTTGTCCCTGGAATGCTCCTTCTCAGCAGGGCTCAGTGCTGGCGCTGAGATCCCGTTGTAGACAAGGTCAATTGCCCTCGTGGCAAACTGAGCCCCGAGGAAGCGCAGCTCCTCCACCACCAGGTCACCGACAGCGAAGATAGCATCGAAATCCCCGGCAAGCTCAAGCAGGGCATACTTGTAGAAATGGGATTGATCGCCAAACACCTCCGCGAACGTGAGGGATTCCCTTTGTGCCAACCGCAGCACATTGTAGAACCTGGTGTCATGGCCGGGATGGCCTTCCACAGCGACTCGGACAGGTGGCACCTCGTGGGCGTAATACACACGGCAAAAACCTCCCGGCCGTTCAAGCTCCGCCCATAAGCACAGCGGCACTCCCATGAACTCATGCGCCACAAGAACCTTGCGCCGCCGACCAAGATCCTCACCGAGAATGGCCTCTAGCGCTCGGTAGGACGGCTCAGCAATGCGCACGTACCGATCGTAGTCCTCGACCATCTCATAGCGATCGGATTGGAGCCCGAATCTCTCCCAGAGCCTGTACTTGGCCACATTCACGCGGCCACGGTCGGCAGCAGATCCATCCAGCAAAAGCACCTCGTGCTCGGCTGGGCCAATCCGCTTGCGCCCGTACACAATGCAGACTCCGAACGTCTCTTCTAAGGAGCGCAGGGCTCCGGCAAGCGGCTCCACTGCGAGGATGCCGCGCTCGGCCCAATAGAGCGGGCAGAAGCCACTGGAAGGAGCAAGCAACCTCTCAAGCGCCGCGCGATCGCTCAGCTCAAGTGGCCCAACCAGTATGGTACGCCGGACATTCTTGAGGTACGGCTGAGCCGAAAGCAGGCCCTCCAGAACAGCCCCGATGCCGCCTATCTTGACAGCCGCCTCATGCGTGGAGTGGACAATGACATCAATGCTCTCTTTGCTCAACACTGTGTCTCCTACCTGTCGCCCAGATGTTTAGTCAACGCTCCTGCCCTGCTCTAGACTGAACCCTGCCGTTCCAGAAACCAGGTCAAATCCAGGGAGGGAAAGACGGCATCCTCGCGCTCTAGCTTGCGCAAGTATGACTCATGCTCCGGCCCGAGCTCTTGAGTCGCCAGAGCCAGTTGCCCGAGGACCCTGAAGCGCTCCAGGTGAGTTTCGAAGCGCTGCCAAGCGTACTCTCGGGCCTGGCCGGTAGTGATCAGGAATGGCCAATCGCTAGCCTGAGCAAGCAGGATCTC
>JAPWUW010000208.1 GCA_028275325.1 Anaerolineae bacterium
GGGCACCTGGGTGGTTCGCGGCCTGCGGGGACGGGGCCACTATTGGTTTTGCCATGCGGGATCTGTGGCAGAACTACCCCAAGGGGTGGGTGGTCGAGAGAGATGGGCTCTCGATAGGCATCTGCCCGGACATTTCCTCAGTGTCCTATCCCAGCGGTGGCCTTGAGGAAGTGCGCTCGTTCTTCTACCTTCAGGATGGCTCATACCGCCTAAAGCGCGGCATGGCACGCACGCACGACATGTTCTTCTCGTTTGGCGAGGATGTCGAGCAGGCATTGGCGGCGAAATCGCAGCTCCTGTGCCAGCCCCTTGTGCGCGTGGACCCGCATGTGTTCGTGGAAACAGGGGTCCTGAGCCCCTTTTGCGTGCGAGGCGACGGAGGAGCCGAGGAGTACGACCGCTGGGTTGAGCAGGCACTGGCCATATATGAGGCGGACCGGGAGGAGACGCGCGCCTATGGCATGCTGAACTACGGCGATTGGTTTGGAGAGCGACGCAGCAACTGGGGGGACATGGAGTACGACACGCCCTACGGCTTTATCCTCGAGTACCTGCGCGGAGGCTCCAGCCGCTTCTTCGCCCTCGGCTGGCAGGCTGCCTGGCATCTGGCCGATGTCGACACCTGCCACCACCATCCAGACCCGCGCCTGGCGGGCCGCCAGTACCTGCACTCAATCGGCCATGTCGGCGATTACTACCCCGAGGCCTATATTCCGGGTGCCATCTCGCAAGAGGCGATGAGCTGGTCGCACACCTGGGTGGAGGGGCTTTACCTCTACAGCTTGCTCACCGGAGAGCGCCGCCTGTTGGAGGTCGCTGAGCGCACGATGGCGGCTCTTGCTGGGGAGGAGCTCAATCATTATGACTTCACGAACTGCCGGGAGTGTGGCTGGCCGCTGCGCCACCTTATGGGTGCCTACCAGGCCACCGGCCGCAGGTGGTACCTGAATGGTGCTCGGATCATTGTGGAACGCGTCCTGGAGCGGCAGCGGCCAACAGGCGGCTGGGAGCGGATGCTTGTGCCAGGGCATTGCTTCCACGTGCCTCCCAGGCACATGGGCAATGCGGGCTTCATGGTAGGGGTTCTCCTGGCAGCACTCAAACGCTACCACGAGGAGACTCTTGACCAGGCAGTGGGAAAGGCAATTGTCGATGCCGCTCATTATCTGGTGCGCAGCATGTGGGTCCCGGAGCAAAACGCCTTCCGCTACACCTCATGCCCTCAGTCCAAAGTTGACCCGGAGCTCAACGCCCAGATCCTGGAGGGAATTGGCTACGCCTGGCGCCTGTCCAAGAGCGAGAAGCTCGCCCAGATCCTTTCTGCTGCCCTGACATCCTGCCTCACCAGCCCTCGCGGCAGCGGCACACCGCCAGTTGGCAAGGACATCAGCATGCGCATGCGCTCAATGCCCTTTATCATGCGCGATGCAGTGGAGTCGCTGTCGGTGCAAAGCTAGCAGCTGCTGCCCTTTTCTATGGCAGGCTCAGCGCGGCAGGAGGCAAGCATGCCTCCTGCCGCATTACCTCACTGCGTGATAATGACCATATAGCGCAGTGGCCTATCCCCTGTGTTCACGAGCCCGTGAAGCTTTCGCGGATCGAATATGACCGCCTCGTTAGCGCAGAGGCCGAGCCGTTCATCATCTATATCCAAAGTTGCCGAACCTTCAAGCACGTAAAATGCCTCCAAGCCACTGTGCGCGTGTGGCGGGTGCGCTCTCATCCCCGGTTCCACCTCCGATATATGCAGCCGCAGCGCGCCCTCGGGAAGCCCCTCCTCCAGGAACAGCCTTTGCAGCCCCTTTGCTTGCCTTGTCACGAAGCTCATAGCGAGGCCTCCGCGCGTCACCGGCGGGGGAACCAGAGGTCTATGAGGCGGTCTACTTCCTCATAGCTGCACCCATATTCCTCCCGGAAGCGGTCGTGGATCTGGGCCTCCACTTTAGATGGGCTGCGCAGCGGGAACGCAAGAGGCACCATGCGCTCCAATGCGGATTCGCGTGCCGCGAGGTCCATCTCCACGTCCAGCCGGGCCTGTTGCGCTCCGTAGGTCGGTTCACAGCCATGCAGGACAGCATTGGCAATGCTCATAAGCTCGTCCGTAACGTCCACGCTGTCGTGCGCGCGGCCGAACCCGCCGGACATCTCGCCGATGCCCAGATGTGCGTAGGGGTTTTCCCAGCTCACGGTGCCAGCGGGCAACTCGACCTCAATGCGCTGGAGCACTGGCAGGCCCGCAACCTCAGTCGTCACGTATCGCGGTTTGTACGCTGTCGCTTGTGCGCCTCGCTCGTAGTCCTCCGGCGCAGTCCAGTAGACGGTGTCCTCGACGATCGTGCCCTTCGTGCCGTCGATCTGCCAGATCCCAGCGACCCGCCGGCCCAACGAGCGGGCATGCATCACGTTGGAATAGATCATGATGGCGGCCACACCATTCTGGAACTCGAGGTAGCTAAGCTGCATCTGTTCCCGTGTGTGATGGCGGTTCATCAGGTCAGTGATGGGCACAATTGGGGACGAATGCGTTATTCCCAGCACAAGCTGCGGAGGTGCCCCCGCAAGGAGCCGCAGCATGCTCATCCCATGGTAGCCGCCTTCGTAGAAGAGCCGGTAGATTCGGCTCACCTCGCCTATGGCACCAGAGCGAATGACGGCCATCTGGAAGCGCGATAGCGGCGTGCGGTGATAGTTCTCCGCCACCTCCAACTTCACCCTGTTGCGCTGCGCACTCTCGATGATCATGTCGCACATTGGACGTGTGGGCGCCAACGGTGTCTCCACGATCATGTTGATGCCAGCGTTGGCCAGAAACGAGCAGATGGCATGATGCCCATCTCCAGGCACGACGACGTCAGCTACGTCGAGCTCCTCCTTCTCCACGAGGTCACGCACGCTTGTGTAGGTGCGCACAGGATACTCTTGTCTCACCTGGGACAGGGCACTTTCATCTTTGTCGCAGACCGCCACGAAGTCGAAAGTTTCCTGCAGTCGGCTGTAAACGCGCAGCCGCCCCCGACCACGTCTTCCCACGCCGATGAGCGCAAGCTTCAACGGGCGAGCCATATTGAAAACCTCCATTGCCCAAAGGTTAGCCGAAGCAAATCCAGCGCACCTGCGTTTCCGTGCGCAACCCGTGTATTTGCCACGGCTGGAAGATCAGAAGGTCGCCGGGTTGAACTGGCACGTCCCCCTCATCAAGTGTAGCAATGCCCTCGCCTTCCAGTA
The DNA here is from genome assembly GCA_028275325.1 of Anaerolineae bacterium. GTDB lineage: Bacteria > Chloroflexota > Anaerolineae > DRVO01 > DRVO01 > JAPWUW01. The sequence goes on from JAPWUW010000208.1 coordinate 3,226, forward strand.
TGAACCAGAACTCAAGGGCCTCGTGCTTGTGCGGCCGGAAGGGATTCTCGGGCGTGGTGAGGCGCACCACAAAGTGCCCGATCTTACCCTGCAGACCTCCCACGCCGTAATCCTTGCGCCCGTTGACTTCCGGAAGACCAGCTCCCCTGATCAGCACCGCTCACCCCCAGGCAACAGCTGTTTTGCCGAATCGCAAGGATAGGCCAAGAGCAGAAATCCGGCTAGCGAGCATACGGATCTGCAGCATCGCGCAGGCCATCGCCCACAAAATTGAATGCAAGCACTGCTATGACCACGCAGGTTGCTGGCGCGACCATCATCCAAGGTGCCACAACCACGGCGCGCAGGTTCTGCGCGTCCTGAAGGAGGACGCCCCAGCTAATTGCCGGGGGCCTCAGACCCAGGCCAAGAAAACTCAGTGCAGTCTCGCCGAGAATCATCCCTGGAATGGAGAGGGTCATCGAGGCGATAATGTGGCTCAGGAATGAGGGTAACATGTGGCGAAAGATTATGCGCAGCTCACTTGCCCCCGCCAGCCTGGCAGCGGTTATGAAGTCCTCCTCGCGCAGTGAGAGGAACCGGCCGCGCACAACGCGCGCCAGGCCCGTCCAGCCAATCAGCGAAAGGATCAAGGTGATACTGAAGTAAACGCGCACTATGGGCCACCCGGGCGGCAGCGCTGCACTTAGCCCCATCCACAGCGGAATGCTGGGAATGGAGCGTATGAACTCGATAAGCCTTTGAATCAAGTTGTCAACGGCTCCGCCGTAGTAGCCAGATAGCCCGCCCAAGAGGATCCCGAGGATCATGCTGATCGCGACGCCGACCAGCCCGATTGACAAGGACAGCCGCGCTCCATAGCAGAGCCGGGAGAAAACGTCACGCCCCATGTGGTCAGTGCCGAACAGGAAGATGCCCTGCTCCTTCTGCGGGACGCCAAGGCCGAAAAGCTTCAACCGGGACGGGAACAGGCCCCACAATCTGTACTTGTGATCACCGGACACCAGGAGCCGAATTGGGTAGCGCGTGGACTTCTCTTCAGTATAGATGGGGCGCAGTGTCCGTTCGTCCTCAGTCTTGAGGATTCGGTATACGAAGGGACGGCACCAATTGCCGTCTGCATCGCGAAGGTGTATTCGTGTCGGCGGTGCCATTTTATACTTTAGGAACTTCGCATCGGGGTCGTAGGGAGCAATGAGCTCACAGAAGCCAGCCAACAAGTAGAAGAAGGCTAAGACGAAAGCACTGATCACTGCAGCTCTGTGCTTCCGGAAGCGCCACCAGACCAGTTGCCAATTGGATGCCACGAATATGGCTTGTTCTTCAGCTTCAGCTATCTCGGAAGTGCGAGTGTGCTCAATTGCTTCCTGATCCATGGTTTCTGTCTCAAGTGACCTCTGCAAACAGCTCGACGGTTGTCTTACTCCAGCCTTATCCTCGGGTCTATCCACGCTAATATGAGGTCGGAGATCAGCGTCCCGAGCACTGTCAGCACGCTGAGCAACATGATAAAGCTACCAGCAAGATACATATCCTGAGTCATGAGCGCTGTGTACAGCAGTGGCCCTGTAGTCTGCAGGCTCAGCACAATCGAGAGTATGGTGCTTCCCGAGATCAATCCGGCAAGGGCCCAGCCTACTGTGCTGAAAAACGGGTTCAAGGCAACTCGCACAGGGTACTTCCAAATCAACTTGCTTTCCTTTAGGCCCTTTGCTCTTGCAGTGATCACGTACGGCTTGTTGAGCTCGTCCAATAGATTAGCACGCGTGATGCGTATGCCACCTGCCGTACTGCCGACGGCAAGTATCAGGAGAGGCATCCACATATGCTTCAGCATGTCCACAAACTTAGCCCAGCTCCATGGCGCGTTGATGTACTCTGGGCTGAACAAGCCACCGA
>JAPWUW010000209.1 GCA_028275325.1 Anaerolineae bacterium
GCCGGTACAGCCAGGTCGTCAGCGCGCCCTTTGAGCTGTCAAAAGCCGCTGGGGAGCGGAAGACCTGCAGGAAAACCTCCTGCAAAACGTCCTCTGCCTCCTGCGCGTCAGCGAGGATGAGGTAGGCTGTCCTGTAGACAAGGCGCCCATACTGGTGGAAAAGCTCAGCAAGGGCTTGCTTATCGCCAGCCCTGATTCGAGCCAGAGCGTTAGCCCCTTCTTGGTCGCGCATTCGCCTCCCTCAGCTTCCGCAATACTATACGCCACCGCAGACCCTAATAGTTCGGCAGCACTCATTTGAGCGGCGCCTTCTCCCGGGCCTTTCGCAGGCCTGGCTGAAGGCGTCGTGGGGGTGGCCTCATGCAGGCGGCCTACAGGCGTCGCAGCTTGCTTGAGGTGCTGGGGTCAGTTCCCGACCCCCGGGGCAGGCAGGGACGTCGCTATCCCATTGGGTCGTTGCTTGGGGGGATGCTGGCCTTTCAGCCTCGCGTTGTCGCCCGGAGGGTTTCACTTCCCGTGTGGAACCGTGACTCGCACCAGTCAACATTGGTACTCGTCACTTTCATGGTCCAAGGTTCATAATGTATTCTGGCTAGAGGTGTGGTGCTTTGCGGAGGGGCTCAGAGAGCCAAAGCGGGGGTTCGCCGAGTTTCTGTGTTGGCCGATTGAGGTTTGGTTTTCTAGGGAATGCAAATGAACCTGCCTACTGAGGAACAGGTACGTGCAGCCTTGGACAGTTTGAACAACACCGTAGAGCTGGCTCGAACACCGCTTGTGTCTTGCTTCCCTCAAATAGCCGCCATAGAGCCGTTGAATGAACGTGCTCGCAGCCTGCGTTCCCTGCTCCTTGAAGCTATTGAAGCGCTTGGTCCCCCCAGGCCAGCTCCTTTCGGGTCGATCCAATCCCGGATGGTTGACGTGCTCAGCCTGCGTTACATAGAAAGGCTGAGCACGGCGGAGATGGCCGAGGAGCTCTCTTTGAGCCAGCGCCAAGTGCAACGTGACCTCAGGAGAGCGGAAAGCCTTCTCACCGAGATGCTGGTAAGCTGGGCGCGCAAGGCCAGATACTGTCCAGAGAAGCTGGATCGGAATGAGGACCAGTTAGATCAAGAGCTAGCCTCTTTTTACAGCAGGCCGAGCCAGGTGCATTTGAGCGAGATAGTTCGCTCTGCGCTAGCGACAGTCGCGCCTCTTGCCGAGTCTTTGCACGTCCATCTCTATTGGTTGGAGGCCCCCAGTGACCTGCCACGTGTACTGGTGGATAGCGCGTTCTTCAGCCAGCTTTTGATCCAGGCCATTAGCCTTGCCGTACAATCAACGAGCTCAGGTGCGGTCGAAGTCCGCGTGTTATGCGAGGGAGATTCTCAACAAGTGGAGATCCGTTTCGCGGCGAGTGAATCAGCTGCACTGCAAGAGCGGTTGGCAGCTGTGGTTCGTGCGGCCCTTGCAGAGGCTATCCACTGCGATGTTCAGACGAAAGCCGAGACGGTTGTCGTGAACTTCCGAGTGGGAACCGGCAGTATTGCCACCGTTCTGGTGGTAGAAGACAACCCGGGAGCAGTGGAGCTGTATCGCCGCTATCTGACGGCCGGACCATGGGAGGTTCGATCCATCTCGGATCCTCGGCTGTGCTATGATACAGTGCGCACCAACCATCCTGATGTTGTTGTGCTCGATATTATGATGCCATATCTGGACGGATGGCGGGTACTCCGTAAGCTTGCGGAGGATCCTGACACGAGTGGTACGCCGGTGATTGTTTGTTCAGTAGTCGACGATCCCGCATTGGCTCATGCCTTAGGGGCGTCGGCCTATTTGCGCAAGCCAGTCTCCCAGGCGGATTTCCTCTCTGCACTCAGCCGGTGCCTGCGATTGCCTTGCCGGCAGAAACGGCCAGGGCACTTGTGAGCAAGGAGGTGAGCTCACCAGGGCCGAACTTGCCCTGCTTCATGAAGCCAAAGAAGCTCCCGTCGCTACTCAGGCTGTCCTCACCCGGCGTGGCTGCGGTTACAGCGATAACCGGTACACTTTTCAGACGTTCCTCGCTCCTGATTGCAGCTAACGTCTGAAAGCCGCTTATCCCTGGCAGAATGAGGTCCAGAATGATGCAGTCTGGAGTGAATCGCTGAAGCCTCCGCAAGGCTTCTTCACCGCTATATGCAGCCACTACCGTGTAAGGCCTTTGAGCCGCTTGGACTATACGGCGCACTAGTTGCGCGAAGCCGCGGTCGTCGTCCACCACCAGAATCTGATTTTCCTCCCTTGCGCTTTTCAAGATTGAATCGATGCTTTCAAGTAGCTGCTCTGGCAAGACTGGTTTCGTGAGCACAGCTGCGAACTCACCCGTGCCCATGATCCAGCGCAAGCTCGGCAGAGGGCAGCAGATTATGGGCACATCTCGCGATGAAGCTTCTTGCAACTCACTCCTCACCTTGGCAAGGTCACAGTCTAAGCCTACATCGAGCAAAATGGCGGTTGGACGTGTGGTGCCCAACAAGTGTTTGGCTTCCTCCAGATTTCGACAATAGATGAACGTATAACCCTCTATTCGACGGCTCAGGTAGGAGATGACCGCATTGTCGAAGCCCAGCACCAGCACTTCTGGCTGGTGACGAGAGTTTTGTGACAATGGCACGCCTAGTTCCTTCAACCTGCTTGTGGCCACGGGCATGTAGGGGATTGTGAAGCCGAAGGTGCTGCCTTGGCCTACTTGGCTTTGCACCCAGATCTGCCCACCATGAAGCTGCACGAAGCGCTTGGCGATAGCTAGCCCCAGGCCCTTTCCCGAGTCCGGATCTAGCTTGGGGCGCCCCACCTGGTAGAACTCATCGAATATTGTCGCAAGCTCAGGCTCAGGTATGCCACGCCCTGTGTCACTCACTGTAATTTCCAGCGCTTCCTCCCCTTCCCGGACTTCCACGCTTATTTGGCCGTAGTCAGTGAATCTCACGGCATTTGATAGCAGGTTGAACAGCACCTGTCGGATGCGGGTGGGATCTATGAAAACCTGAGGTAACCTGTCCGGGCATGACACTATCACCTCAAGGCCTTTGCTTCTGGCCATACTTGAGATTGCCTCAACGGTGTCACGGACTATAAAACTTATATCCGTCATCTCCCTCTGCATGGGCATTGCTAGAGCGTCTATGCGAGCCAGATCGACCACGTCGTCCACCAGCTGAGAAAGGTAACGGGCATTGCGCTGCATCTGAGATAAGTCACGCAAAAGCGAATCGTTCCACTCGTCCATGCCGTAAAGCTGGGGATTATGGTAGATAAGGTTAGCAAAGCCGAGAATGATATTGAGCGGTGTGCGCAGCTCATGGCTCAGGTTTGTTGCGAAGCGGTTCCTCAGGTCACGCAGCAACAGGGCTTCCCTCTGAGCTGCAGCCAGCTCGCGGTTGCTTTTCTCAAGGAGTTGATAGGACAGATCCAACGCCTTTATGGTCCGGTTGAGCTCGCCCTGCTTTTCGCGCAGCTCTCTTGTCAGCTGGGCAGCCTGGAAGCTGCGGCGCCAAGTGGAAAGAAGCAGGGCCCTCACTGGTTGCCAGGCGGCCCACGTGGACAGGCCGGTCACGGCAAACAGGATCTCAAGCTGGATTTGAGATGCAGTGTCTGGCCCTATGCTAAACGATAGTGCAGCTGCCAGCGCAGCGGCGGGAAGGGCGGCAACGGGCGAGAGCAATGCTCCAGAAGCAGCGACCGGGATGCTGAGGAAGGCAAGAAGGGTCGGGTCAGCTGCCGTTCTGGCAGCCCACCCTATGGTTGCGCTAGACCCTACCAGGAGCGTGCCGGCCGCAAGGCGAGGGTAGCGCGTGCAAATGGGAAGACAAAGAGCGAGCGAGCCGGTGAGGCCGAAGGACAACACGGTTAGAACCTTGTTCATCGGCTGCCATCCCAGGGCTAGCCATAATCCGATGCTAAGTGTGAACCATAGTCCCAAGAGAGCCCTGAGTGAAGGGAGCACCGTGTCGTGGGAGCTAGGCGTGGCCAGGCCTTCTGCTATGGGCCCGCCGCTTTTGATGACCAGCTGATCTGCGCTCATCCAGACCCTCCTATGAAGCTCCAGCAAGGAGCTACAGCTCGGTTTGTCGTTTCCATGTCTCTTCCATGTCGCCTGCGCTCACTATAATTGTAGAGCAAGCTGTGTTGCAGTGTGTCGCTGGGGCTAAAGTTTTGCCAGGTCACCGCGGTGAGCCGCACATTAGTCCAGGTGTCGCAAGTAGGTTCAGACATGGGGTATGTCCATCTGCTCGAAGAGCAGACTTTTAAAGGGGAGGTGTGCCATGACCTCGCGATTAGTTAGTCGCAGGAGCTTTCTTACTGGTGCAGCAGCCGCTGCGGGCGGTGGCCTCTTGGCAGCCTGTGCACCAATGGCGACGCCGCAGGTGGTGAGGGAGACCGTAGTAGTCAAGGAAACGGTGGTGGTTCAGGCTGAGCCGACGAAGGCTCCTCCTGGTTCCATTGACCTCGACTTCTGGTACATCTGGGGTGGCGATGGCGGCAAGGCCATGGAAGCTGTTTCAGCGGAGTTCGAGAAACGCAACCCTGAGGTAAAGATGCATCCGCTCACGATTGGCGGCGTCATACTTGACAAGACCCTGGCTGCCTACGCAGCGGGTGCGCCGCCGGATATTTGCGATCTCATCCTGTGTGCTCCGCTTGCTGCCCGTGGAGCTCTGGTTCCCATAGACGATTTCATGGCTGTCACTACCGTAGTCAAAGAAGATAATTACTTCGACGCCCAATGGGATGGTACTAAGTGGGCAGGGCGGCGCTGGGGGTTGCCGGCGAACGAAGGACTAGGCTGGTTGGGTCTATTCCGCAACCGGGGTTTGGTGCGTGAGGCCGGCTTGGATGAGTCACAGCTCCCGCAGACCTACGAGGAGCTGCGCACCTGGTCTCAAGCCATCACCAAGGTGGATGAAAAGGGCGCCATCGAGATCCTGGGGTACAGCCCAGCCGGGATGGTCAACTATCCAGACTGCGCCAGTGTGGTCATGGGAGTCCGGTACTTCGATCCTGATGCTCTCAAGTATAACCTCACAGACGAGCGCTTTGTCGAGTACTTCTACAAGGAAAAGCTGTTCTACGATGACGTGGGGCCGGAAAACCTGG
>JAPWUW010000210.1 GCA_028275325.1 Anaerolineae bacterium
TTTCGTCAGTGTTTGGCAGCGAGAGGGATCCCAGCACCTGGGCAGGAGGGCACGCCTGAAGGCTTACCTGGGGCCGCGGCAGGCGTTGGACGAGTTGGAGCTGGAGCCTATCCCCCATGACGCCTTGAACGCGCAGATGAACCGTGTCCCCCGGCACGAGCCCGGGAAAGGCGCTGGCGCGAAGGGTGCAGCCTGCAAACCTGAGGACAAGCTCCTCACCTTCCGCGCCGATTACCGTGGCCGTGATGACCTGCCCGACCCGTAAAGCGACTGGAGTGCCGCCACCTGCGACACTTGCTGTGATAGTGGTCGCGGAGCTTATCTTGTCCATCGAAGGCAGTGGCATCCCAAAAACGTGAGGGGCCCCAAATCGGGGCCCAAGGAACAACTACCTACCGCTTCAGGTTGACGAGCTCGTTCAAGAGTTCGTCGGATGCGCTGACGATGCGGCTGTTGGCCTGAAAGCCGCGCTGGGCAGCAATCATGTTCGTGAACTGTTGGGCGAGGTCAACGTTTGACATCTCCAGGTAACCAGCGCTTATCAGGCCGCGTCCCTCCACGCCTGGGGCGCCATACTGAGGCGTCCCCGAGTTGGTTGAGACAGCATACAGGTTCTCGCCTAGGCGCAAGAGGCCCCCTGGGTTGACAAACTTGGCGAGGGCCAACTGCCCAAGGACACGGTTGAGCCCGTTGCTGAATACACCCACCACCTCTCCATAAGCATTGATGTTGAACGAGACTAGTGAGCCGCTTTCGAGGCCGTCCTGGCTCACGGGGTTCACCTCTGAACGGCCCGCAAGCCCTGTAAGAGTGCTCAGATCCAACGTCAAGGTGGCGGGGCTCACCGCGCCGTTAGTGTAGTTGAGCGTGAGTTGAATCATTGGCGAATTGTTGCCGGGCGTGCCTCCGTTCTCGTCGACAATCTGTCCGTACTCGTCGAACTGAATCGTCGTGTCCGAGATGCCCGCCACAGGCGTGCGCTGGATGGAGCCATCGGGCATGACGGTCAGTTCATTGGCCTCCACCGACCATGTAACAGGGAGCCCTGCCTGCTTTGTGAAGACAAGCTCCAGCGTGTGCACGACGCCCAGGGAATCGTAGACGCCAAACTGGGTCCGCACTTGTGCTCCGGCCGCAGCCGAAGCGGCAAGGTTACCGTTGAAGACAACCCGGCTGGTAGCCCTAGCCATGTTCTGGCCAAACGGAATGGAGATTGGTCCCAGGGGTTGAGTCGTGTCCACGTTACCATTGGCATCAGCGGCCCAGCCCAGCACGTGCATGCCTGTTGCCGGCGAGACCAGGGTGCTGTCGAGGCCGATGTCGAACGACCCATCGCGCGTGAAGACGTTACCCTGAGAGCCCTCTACAACGAAAAAGCCGTCACCCTGTATCGCAAGGTCGGTGAGCTTGCCAGTGGCCTGAAGGCTGCCCTGCGTGAAGTTTGTGTCGACACTGCCCAAAACCATGCCGAGCCCGATCTGCACCGGGTTCCTGCCGGCGAGCCCGCCCTGGGGTGCAGAGGCCGGCCGCAAAGTCTGGCTGAGCAACTCCTGGAACGTGACCTTACTGGACTTATACGCAGTCGTGTTGACGTTGGCGATGTTCGCCGCAATCACATCCATGTACAGCTGGTGGTTTCTGAGCGCCGCGATTGCTGAAGAAAGCGAACGCATCATGGGTCATACCTCCTGAGAGACGCAGTATGCTTTTAGCAGTCTATGCGCAGCAGGCCTCCCTCAGGGGTCCAGCCTGCAGGCATCAGCTCCAAACACATCGGTCAAGCGACAACAACGCTGTCGATGTTTGTAAAGACCTTATTGGCGCCAGGTGCGGCCTCTAGGGCCGTGACGATTGTCCGTGAGCGGACGTTCACGAGAAACGCGACCCTGTCCAACAGCACGAGCGAATCGACAGCTCCCTTGGTGGCAGCAAGTTCCACGGCGTTGTGCACCCTCTGCAGCTCTTCTGGGCCCACGGTGATGCCCCGCCGCTCGAGGCGCTCGCGAGCGTGTTTGGAAAAGCGCAGGGACGCACTCGTCAGCTCCTGGGCAAAACTTGTTCCATGTGAGGGCGAGTGGGGCTTGACTTGCTGTGGCTGGCAGGCTGCTGAAGCCGTATGGCCTAGCGGTACGCCATCAACTTGCAGCATCTTTACCTCCTCCTGCTGCAATAGTGCTAACAGAAGCCAGGCGGAGAAACTCAGAGCCAATGTGCAGAGAGATCTCACCGTCGACGAGGGAGACCTTGTCGACTACCCCTCGGACTGAGGCGCCGCTTACCGTCACACCCTCCACTTCCTTGCCAATCAGCGCGGCGGCATAGGCCAAACTCTGCTCTGTTGCGCTTTTGGTCAAGTGCTCGTTCAGCTTCTGCAATTCCGCAAGCGCGGAGAATTGCGCAAGCTGAGCGATGAACTCCGTGTCCTCAATGGGCGAGAGGGGGTCCTGGTACTTCAGTTGTGTGATCAGGAGCTGCAGGAACGCATCCTGGCCAAGCTCGGCCCTTCTCGGAGCCGACGATGCGGTGCTGAAGGGATTTGTCTCGCGAACTGGCACTACCTCACTCATGTGCTGCACTCCTACACGACGATTTCGACAGTCGCCCAAGGAGCGGCAACCGGCAACACTGCTGCTCCCGGAGCCTCCTCCTCGCCAAACTTGCGGTGGCCGCCGCTCGCAGGGGGCCCAAGCTGGCTGCTCGGCCGCTGTTCGACGTCGACCGTGGCTTCCTGCAGCACAAGGCCAACTGAGGCCAAAGCCGAAGCGAGAATCGGGATGCTCTCTTGGATCAGCTCTCGCGCCGAGGCTTCCTGCGCGAAAACGTTGAGCTGCACATGGCCTTCCGTCACCGACAGCGAAACGCGCACCCGCCCAAGATCTGGGGGGTGTAGCTGAAGCTCAGCTGAGGCCTGGCTCAACCCAGCCGCGCGGCGACTCTGTTGCGCAAGAGAGATGATCCGGGTCACAAGCTCCCGCAGCTCGGCGCGCACGGTTTCAGCCGCGGGTAGCTTCCCAGCGCTGCCAGCCATATCCGCCAGTTGCCCCGCCTCGACCATAGCTCCAGTGGCCGGGCTGCCGGCCCTGTAGCCGCTGCGGTCCGCCTCGAGCCCGGGCTTCTGAGGCCCCATGCTCCGCGCGGCAGCAGCCACTCTACCCTGCTTCCCCTCACCCGCTCGGGCTGGGCCAAAAGGCTCCGGCTGCGATGCTGGGGTTCCCCACAGGTCCCTGTACGCGGAGGCCGTTTGCGCCGCCTCTGACGGCCGCAAGCCTGGCGACTCGTGCAAGGCGGCAGGAGGCACCTGGCCGCCGTCGTACTTGCTAAATGCCCCTGCGGCACCTGGCACGGAGACTGGATCGCGCACAGGGCTCTCGGTCTGGGTGCTGGCTGCGTGCGTAGCTGATAGGAGGACCTCCTCAGGCCCATAGCCCTGGCCCACAGGTACCTGCACCGGCTCTACCGATGGACTGCGGAACCGCTCTGGTTGTGGCAAGCCGTCCCCAAGGCCCACCTCTCGTGTCTGCGCGGCTGAGTGCAGCTTGAGCGCAGCCGTCTCAGCGTGCCCGTTGGCCAGCTTGGTTGTGATGGCCACGAACGTCTCGCTCCAGGTTTGTGGCGCGGAGCTGGCCTGCTGCGTGTTCGGGGGATCGACTGCAATAGCCGCAACTGTCTCGCCCGACCGCATGGCTCCTTGGAACTCAGCGCCAGGTGCTGCATACCGACGGTCGGTGCCGCCTGAACATGCCGTTGAAAGCGCTGCCTGCTGCGCAGACACCTGTGCCCGCCACAATTGTGCGGTTGGGCGGAGAAGAGCCTGCAATGGCGATAGCTCAGTGGTGACTGGCTCCGCTTCCGCTGACGCAGCGATGGCGCCTTGTGGTTGCTGGGTTTGCACTGGGAACGGTGTGGCCTCGTTCAAAATGGCCAGAACGCACGCTGCCGCAAACCCTGCGCGATCATCTGCAAGGAACGCCTGACGCTTGCTGCTCGGACCCTCGCTGGCTTCTGCGAACCCTGCGCCATCGACGGCATTCTCGGGGCCTCCGACCTGCGGGCCAGCCCCTCCACTAGCCAGGCACTGCGCAAGGAGCCGGACGAACCAGCACCCATCCTGGTTGGCCGGTGGCCCATTGGTGCGCGAAACAGGAAAGGCATCAGCTGGCGGCGCGCCGGCGACTGCTTCCAACATGACTATCACCTCCCAGAGCCTACGGATATGCGGATGGCTTTCACTGGTCGCCCATGCGGTTCTACCTGCTCTCGGTAAATAAGGTTACATCAATGGGCATCGGGCTTCCGTAAGGATACGGTGAAGACTGCATGATGCTGCCGTAAAACTCCCCTTCAGCGGCCCGTTATCACTCGCTTGAGGAGAGCGAAGCGCCCGCCAACAACCTCGGCGAGCGCGTTGTAGCGGATTGTTGTGTCAACGAGGGAGATCATCTCCCTTTCCAGATCCACGCTGTTGCCATCGAGGCGCATTGTCTTGCCTGCCTCAGCTGAGACGACTGGTTCCACGGAGGCGCCAGGTGCCTGCATGTGCCGCGAGTTAGTTGTGACTAGCAACTTCGGCGCCTTTTGTGCAATTGCCCTGGCCAGAGCGGCCTCAAACGAAACGGTCAGCGCCTTGTAATTCGGTGTGTTTATGTTGGCCAGATTGCTTGCAATCGCAGCCTGGCGCGCTGACAGGCCCTGCAGTGCGCGCGCGAGCACGGATGTTGTTCTGTCAATCCCTTCTAGCTCACGGTCCAACATAGTGCAGCCTCACGCTTGATAACTGATACGCGAATACTCTGACCGGTACGCGAGCACCCGACGCACGAATTCCTGCGTTTCCGGAATTGACGGCACACCGCCGCTATCGAGCACCGCTCTGGGGCCAGCGTTGTAGGCCGCGAGTGCCAGGCGCTCGTCCTGGAACTGGCGCAGAAGGCTGGCCAGCAGCCGCACCCCCGCCTCGATGTTTTCCGTTGGGTCAAACGGGTCGCGCACGCCGAGAGCTCTCGCAGTAGAATCCATGAGCTGCATGACTCCCTTGGCCCCAGCAGGCGAGACAGCATGGGCGTTGAAGCCAGACTCCGCTTTCGCCACTGCTGC
>JAPWUW010000211.1 GCA_028275325.1 Anaerolineae bacterium
CTGGCCATGATGCTGGCCACGGCAGCAAATGACCTAATCAGCCTCTACCTTGCCTTCGAGTTCCTCAGCCTCACAAGCTACGTGCTCGTCGCCTACCTCCGTGGGCGCCGGATCTCGCTGGAAGCGGGGATAAAGTACTTCCTGTACGGTGCAGTCACCTCAGCCTTCATGTTGTACGGCATGAGCTTGCTTTACGGAGCAACTGGCACGACGAACATCGAAAGCATTGCGCAGAAGCTGCGGCTCGCAACGTATGCCCAGCAGTGGTTTGTGGTGCCGCTTGCGATCTTGCTGCTTGCTGGGTTCAGCTTCAAAGTTGCCATCGCGCCCTTCCACCAGTGGGCGCCTGACGCCTACGAAGGTGGGCCCACACCTATTGTGGCGCTACTTTCGGTAGCTTCAAAGGCAACGGGCTTTGGTGTGCTCATGAGGGTCATGGTTGTGGCCATGGGGGATCTGCAGCCAACGTGGGCGCGAGTGCTTGGCGCGTTTGCCATCGTGAGCATGGTCCTCGGCAATCTGGTGGCTGTGCAGCAGAGCGACATTAAGCGCATGCTTGCGTACTCTGGCATCGGGCACGCTGGCTACATCATGATCGGCGTGGTCACATTTGCTCTTGGCCAGGGGCAGTTCGGCGGCCTGAGTGCTGCGCTCCTCTACTTGGTAGCCTACCTCTTCACGAACGTTGGTGCCTTCCTGGCCATTCAGGTTGTGGAAAACGCCGTTGGCTCGACGGCGATCAAGAGCTATGCGGGGCTCGTCCATCGCTCTCCGCTTCTTGCCGGGATGCTAGCGTACTTCCTGTTTTCGCTGACTGGCATCCCTTTGACGGGTGGCATGTGGGCCAAGTTGGCCGTCTTCGGCTCGGCCATGCGGGCGGGTAGCTTTGGGCTGACGCTTGCACTTATCGGCATAGCGACGAGCGTTGTCGCTGCCTACTACTACCTGAACGTGGTGCGGCAGATGTTCGTCGTGCCGGCCGCCGAGGTTGGGCCGGCGCGGTTGCAGGTCCCCGTTGCAGTGACTTTCGCTTTGGGGCTGGCAGCGGCCGCGACTTTGCTCATCGGCATCTTCCCGCAGCCGCTCATGAGCCTTGCAACCCTCTCGGCGTCAATGATGGGCGCTTTGCTGTACTAAAGGAAATGCCTGTGGTCAGCGTAGCGGCCGGAAACTGGCGCGCCTCCATCAACGCAAGGATGTGGCAAGGGCCACGCAGGTGAGCGAGCCCTTCTCCTTCGAGTTGCTGCGCGGGGAGGAAGTGGGCCCAAGAGTGGGGCTCGTCAGGACGCCCCATGGCAGGTTTGCCACCCCGGCTTTCATGCCCGTCGCTACGCTCGGCGCTGTGCGCTCAGCCGCGCCATGGGAGGTCAGAGCAGCTGGTGCGGAGATCGTTCTGGCAAATACCTATCACCTTTACCTGCGCCCTGGTTGCGATGTGGTGGCGTCGCTGGGGGGGCTGCATGCGTTTATGGGGTGGGATGGCCCAATTCTCACCGACAGCGGTGGGTTCCAGGTTTTCAGCTTGAGTCACTTGCGCCGTGTGGACGATAGCGGAGTGCTTTTCCGCTCTCACCTCGATGGGTCGGAGCACTTTTTCACGCCCGAACTCGCTGTGTGGGCGCAAAACCAACTCGGGGCGGATATCATCACTTGCCTGGACGAGTGCCCGCGCTCCACAGACCGAGGGGCGGTCGAGGCTGCCGTGCGCCGCACCGGCCAGTGGGCCGAGCGTTGTTTGGCAGCGCATGCCCGCAAGGACCAGGCTCTCTTCGGCATTGTGCAGGGCGGTGTTTTCCCGGATTTGCGGCGCCAGAGTGTGAACTCCCTGGTGCGCCTGGGCTTCCCTGGCTATGCGATCGGTGGGCTGAGCGTGGGCGAAAGCAAGAGGGAGACGTACGAGGTGGTATCCCTTGTCTGTGGCTTGTTGCCGAGAGAAAAGCCCCGCTACCTAATGGGTATGGGTTCGCCAGAGGACCTCGTGGAGTGTGTGGGGCGTGGTGTGGATATGTTCGACTGCGTTCTGCCGACAAGGGTGGCCCGCAACGGCGCGGCATTCGTGTCGGAGGGGAGGCTGAACCTGCGCAACGCCAGGTTTGCGCGGGATGAGCGGCCGATTTTGGAGGGGTGCGATTGCACGGCTTGCCGGCATTTCTCCCGAGCGTATCTGCGGCACCTTATCCTGAGCGATGAAATCCTGGGCCACAGGCTGGTGACCCTACACAACGTGCGGTTCTATCTGCGGTTGATGGCGGAGATGCGTGTGGCCATAGTGAATGGAGATTTTGAGCGGTTTCGTCGTGAATTCTTGGAACGCTTTAGGCCTGTCGACGAGGAGGTGCGCCGCAAGAACGTCGAGGCTCGGCTGCGAGGGCTGGGCCGATGAGAGTGTGGCAGGCGCTCTTGCTAGGGGTTGTGCAGGGAGCCACCGAGTTTCTGCCCGTGAGCAGTTCTGGCCACCTTGTGCTTGTGCCGTGGATCCTTGGATGGGAGGGCACGGCAGTCTCCTTCGCTGCCGTTGTGCACCTCGGCACTCTGGTGGCTGCTATTCTGACCATGCGTGGAGAACTGGTTCAGCTGGCTGCAGGTCTGTGGAGGTTCGCGCTGACGGGCAAGCCAAACACGGGCGCGCGGCTAGCCCTTCTCCTCGCTCTGGCAACGCTTCCCGGCGCTATAGGAGGTTTGCTGCTCGAGGACACGATCGACGCAACTTTCGCTCGGCCGCCCCTGGTGGCTGTTTTCCTGCTTGTGACTGGGGCTGTGCTTTGGCTGGCGCAGGCGAAGAGAGGCCAGGGGCTCGAGATCTGGCAGCTGACGCTCGCCGGTGCTGTGGGGATAGGTGTGGCTCAGCTGGGTGCTATCGTGCCGGGGCTATCTCGCTCCGGGCTGACAATGGCCGCTGGGTTATGCTGCGGTCTCTCGCCAGTGGCGGCTGTGCGGTTCAGCTTCCTCCTGAGCCTTCCCATAATCGCGGGCGCAGGCCTCTTTGAAGTCGCGCATATGGTTGCCAACCCACCAGAGCTCAGGCTAGTGCTCGCTGCTGCGGTGCTTGCCGCGGCGGTCGGAGGTGCAAGCATGAAGGCGCTTCTGCGGCTTGCGCAGAGCAAGGGCTTGAGGCCCTTCGCGTATTACTGCTTCTGTTTTGGTGGGCTGTGCCTGCTGCTCGCCCTGGCTCGTGCCTGATCGGAAGTGCGTGCTGTGGTCTCGCGTCGACCTGCCGGTGATAGGGTTGGCAGGCAAGCTGCAGAGCCGGCGGCGAAGGGGGATAAGCCTGCGAGGGCCGGAGCCTCGGCGGATCTTGCCGCCAAGGGCGCGCGTTGCCTCCGGGAGAGCCGCAGGTTCTCGGGCCGCCGGGGGCCAAGAAGAGCCAACCTGGGAAAAGCCCGCAGACTTCAGGCGTTGCACCCCCACTGGCAGTATGAGTTGGCCCCAACGCATTGGCGACCGCTGTTCGGGTGCCCGGAGGTCTGTTCTCGTCTGCTCATCTCATGTGCGGACCCTGAGGGGCTGCGGTTGCCGGCGCGGTTCCGGGCGTGCTAGACTTTGTGGCCGTCACGCCTGGGGCAGTTGGGCTTGCATTGGCTGACCGTTGCAGCTAGCGTGCGGTTTATCCCTGAGGAGGGGCGAAGGACTCACTTGTTCGCTCCCCATGGCGGCATACCTCCTGGCCGTTTGGCCTTGCGCGGGGATCTGAGCTCGCAAGGGACGTGGGCACTGCTGCTTGGCGGAGCCGCTGCAGCCAGAAACGAGAGCAAGGCTCGTGCAGCGAGGGGTAGGTCTACAGCACGTGCTTGGCGAATGGGTTGAGCGACCTCTCGTGCTCAATAGTGGTTGGCGGGCCGTGGCCGGGGTATACCCTGCAGTGCCCGGGCAGCTGGCAGATGCGACGCACGGAGCGAAGCAGCTGCTGCGCGTCTCCACCGGGCAGGTCGGTCCGCCCGACGCCGAGGCGGAACAGGGTGTCACCGGTGAAGACAATGCCCTCTTCCTGGCAGTGAAAGCAAATGCTGCCGGGGGTATGGCCGGGGGTCTCCAGCACCTGGAACTCGACGCCGCCAATGCTGAGCTTTTGGCCTTCGCGCACGAGCTGCAGGTTGAGGTTCTGGCAAGGCTGAGCTGCAAACTCTGGGGGGAAGCCGGGTGGCAAGCCGCCCGCCTGGAGGAGAGGCAGGTCAGCTGGGTGCAGGTAAACTGGCGCGGCGGTAAGTTCGCAGAGTGGGGCCAATGCGCCGACGTGGTCAAAGTGCGCGTGGGTGAGCAGGACAGCGGCAAGTGTGGCCTGGGCCGAGGAAAGGGCTTGCAGGATAGCGGGGGCATCATGGGCTGGGTCGACGACTATGGCTTCGCCGCGGGCGGCGTAGATATAACAATTGGTCTGGAGCGGGCCGAGGGTCAGCGTTAGGAACACATGACCTCCTGCGGGCTGATTATAGGGTCTAGATCTTGGCGTGAACAATCGGGTTGATTGTCGGAGAGACATTATGCGGATGAGCGCGCTGTTTGGCACGACGCTGAGGCAAGATCCGGCTGACGCAGAGCTCGTGAGCCACAAGTTGCTAGTGCGGGCCGGTTTCATCCGTGCCTTGGCCGCGGGCATTTACAGTTACCTTCCCCTTGCCTATAAGGCCATGAAGAAGATCGAGGCGATCATTAGGCAGGAGATGGACGCCATAGGTGGCCAGGAGCTTCTCATGCCGGTGGTGCACCCGGCTGAGCTGTGGAAGGAGAGCGGGCGCTGGTACGCGTTGGGCCCAGAGCTGGTGCGCTTCAAGGACAGGGCCCAGCGGGATATGGTCCTGGCAATGACTCATGAGGAGCCGGTTACTGACCTTATCAGGCGGGAGATCTCTTCTTATCGCCAGCTGCCCTTCATGGTCTATCAGATCCAGATCAAGTTTCGCGATGAGCCGAGGCCGCGGGGTGGGCTGATTCGGGTGCGCGAGTTCACGATGAAGGATGGATACAGCGCTCACCCGGACTTTGCCGATCTCGACCGGTATTACCCGCTTGTCAGGCAGGCTTACGAGAATATCTTCCGCCGGTGCGGGT
>JAPWUW010000066.1 GCA_028275325.1 Anaerolineae bacterium
AAAGGCATGGTGCACCACACGCCTTGCGCCACTGATGACGGGCACATTGAGCGTCGCCAGGGCAATGGCTCCACCAGTTGCGCCAGCGTAGACCGCCATCACGCCGCCTGTTGGCCACACAGCTTGCGCCAGGCGCCCGCTTACAAGCACAACCGCGACGAACACAAGGCTGCTCAGCACCCAGGATGACAGGGGCACAAGCACCCTCTCCAACCCGTTGAACCGCCGCCTCGTCACGGCAAAGCCATGGTAGAGCGGCAACGCCACCAGGGAAAGCATCGCAAGCTCTGGCGCGACAATCTGGCGGCCCAATAGCAGCCGGGGCACAAGGTACAGCCCAAGAAGCGGCACGACGGAGATGCCAAGCCCCAAAACGGCAATCCGCACCGCCGCACGCGCCTGCGCATCATCAGTGCGGCGGAACGAATCGGCAATGATCGCGTTGGCCACGATGAGCCCGGCCGTAAGCGCTAGCGGCCCGAGAGCATCAACTGCTCTGGCCAGCGCTGAGCTGCGCCCAAGCGGCGAGGCGAGCGCCCCGGCAGCTCCAGCAACACCTAACACCAGCGAGAGCCGCTCCAGGAACCGGGCCCAGGGCTCCCGCCGCTCCAGCGGGAAGCTCGTCGCCACATGGACCATGGCTGGCACCAGGAGCATTGCCGCCACCTTGAACCCCTTGACGGACCACGGATAGTTCCAGAAGTTCATGGTGCCGGCGACCAGGGCAAGGGCCAGCAGCTCGTAGAGGGTGGTGAACCGATCTGTGGCCCGCGAACGGCCGCCTTCCACCGCAAAGGCGGCCGCGAGGACGGCAAAAAGGGCTGCCGTCGCCAGGTTGAGCAGCTTGAGCGCGAGAAACCTTCCTCTCGGCCCCTCCAGCTCAAGCGGCAGCTCCAGGTACCTGCCCTCGCGCTCGACCGTGAGGACCACCCTATCCCCGGGATGGGCCCTGTAAGTTGGGTACAGGCTCTCTATGGGGACGCCCTCGACTGCCACCACCCTATCGCCCACCCGGATGCCGGCCCGCTGTGCCGGCCCGCCCGGCACCACCTCGACGACCGGATCCCCGGCCCGCAGCCACGCCATGCCATCCCAAGGGGCGTTCACAAGCGCCTGCAGGGCCAGGGCCAGGCTGCCGAGCACCGCAAGCGTGACCACCGGCGGCAGCCAGGACCTTATCGCCACCCGCCCGTAGCGGAGCCAGTTTCTAGCCGCTGGCACTGCCTCCTCCTGGCCTCCCGGGAGCAGGCGGGCAACCAGCCGGCAGAGTGATGAGCGAGCGCACCTGCTGCAGGAGCCGCTCGCGCCCTTCGGACCGCAGCTGCTCGCTGATTGGCGCCAAGGCAGCCAGTGCACGCTGCAGCGCTGCCTGAGCCGCCACCCCCAGGTACTCTGGAGCGCCAAGCGTTTCCAGAAGGCCAAACACCTCCTCCGCCACCTCCCCCTCACCCTGACTGTGCCGCGCCAGCCCGTCCACGAGCGCTTCCCTCTCGGCCCCCTCCGCAACCGCAAGCCCATAGGCCACAGCAAGAGAGCAGTTGCCGGGCGCCAAGTCCGCCGCCTCTCGGTGCAGAACACCAAGCGCGTCGTCTATGGCCTGCAGCGCCTCCCCGAGTGCTGCCCCAAAGGCGGCAAGCCCCTCTTCCACAGCGCTTTCCGCCCCGACTGAGATTGCCCCCAGCCGCGCGGCAAGCCCGTACGGGCCACCGCCTTTCGCCCTGGCCACCGCCCACGCTCCCTCCAGCCCAGCCGCCGGCGCCACCTGCGCTGCCACGGCGCAAAGCCCCACCTGCGCCGAGAGCAGGAGCATGCGCAGCCTCTCTCGAACGCCATCCTGCCCCTCAGATAGACAGCGCTGCGCGGCAAAGAGCAGCCCCACGGCTAGGTTCAGCGCCTGTGCCGTCGGCACTTCTGGCCCAAGGAGCAAGCTATCACCATCCTGCAGGTCGTCGAGGATGCGCGCACAGAGGTACAGGGCAAACCATGCGGCAGCAGCATCCAGGGTGAGGGCAGTGGGCTGCCCAGCTGCCTGGGCAGCCCACACGGTGAGCATGGCGGGCCATTCCTTCCGCGTTGCGCGCTGCAACAAACCCGAAAGGAGCTCCAGCTGGGCAGCTGCCGGCAAACCCGGGCAGCCTTCCACCTCACAGGCCCGGACGATGCGCGCCCGCAGAGCCGTAAGGCTCAGGCCCTCATCCATCCGGGCACCTGGGGCTCACCCCCACCAACCGCCGCCGGCGATCGGGATGAGCCGCGCCGTCTGACCGCTTTCGGCCCAGCGCTGCAGCACGAGCCTTTCCTCCGGAGAGAGGTCGAGCCGTGCGAGCGCGGCACCATCCGCCGTCAGCTCCTCGAGCCGCAACTCCTGCCGATGGATCCTGTAGACGAGCTTGCTGAGATCGGTCATCCCTTCCACTCCTGCTGCGGTCTAGCAGCTCCTCCCAGCCATTGCCCGCCATGTCTCCGCCTATGTGAAAACCTGCGGCCAAGCCCGCAGGCCAGCGCCACCTCCCGCGCTCAGGTACGCTCTGCGCAAGAAGCCAACAAGCGCGACGACCGCAGTCGTGATCCTATGCCCTGCAAAACCCATGCCACCACCCTTACTGAGCCTCGAGCGTCGCGCCCGGATCTGCCGCCGGCGCGGCCCCTAGGCCCACCCGAAGGCCCTCTCCCGCCGGCAGCCCTGCGCCTTCCACCGACTCCATGGCCACGGGCAGCGCCACCTGCAGTGCCTGCTCAATACGGTCAACGAGCACGAAGCGCAGAGCCCTTCGCACTTCTTCCGGCACCTCGTCGAGATCTTTCTCGTTGCGGCTTGGCAAGACGACTGTGCTCAGCCCGGCCCGGTGAGCGGCCAGCACCTTCTGCTTGATCCCGCCGACCGGGAGCACCTGGCCGCGCAGAGTGATCTCCCCGGTCATTGCCACCTCAGAGCTAACGGGACAGCCAGTGAAGAGGGAAACGAGGGCCGTCACGATGGTGATGCCAGCCGATGGACCGTCCTTGGGCACCGCGCCGGCCGGCACGTGTATGTGCACGTCGTTCTCAGCGAAAAGGCGCGCATCGATCCCAAACTCAGCGGCGTGGGAGCGCACATAGGCCAGCCCCACCTGAGCCGATTCCTTCATCACCTCCCCCAGTTGGCCCGTCAAAGTGAGCTGCCCTTTGCCAGGCATCTTCGCCGCTTCCACAAAGGTTATGTCGCCTCCAGCAGGCGTCACGACCAGGCCGATAGCGACACCCGGAACACTCGTGCGCTCCGCCGCCTCGTGGTAGTACGGTGGCTTGCCCAAGTATGCGGGCAGATCCTCCGCCGCCACCAGCACCTGTTCTTGAACCTTGCCTTCTCCGACCATCACTGCCACCCGCCGGCAGATCGCACCGATACGCCGCTCGAGCTCCCGCACGCCGGCCTCGCGCGTGTACTCGCGGATGATCCGCCGGATGGCCTCCCTTGACAAGCTCAGCTCCGAGGCGCGAAGGCCATTCTCCAGCAGCTGCCGCGGGACCAGGTACCTCTCGGCAATGTGCAGCTTCTCCTCCTCGGTGTACCCATCAAGCTGCAGTATCTCCATGCGGTCCCGAAGTGGCTCCGGGATTGTTTCGAGCAAGTTGGCTGTCGCAATGAAAAGCACCTGGGAAAGGTCAAACGGAACATCAAGGTAGTTGTCCCGGAACTCTCGGTTCTGCTCCGGATCAAGCACCTCAAGCAGGGCGGAGGCGGGATCGCCGCGGTAATCGCGCCCGAGTTTGTCCACCTCATCGAGCATCATCACCGGGTTGCGCGTGCCAACCCTGCGCAAAGCCTGGATGATGCGCCCCGGCATGGCCCCTATGTACGTCCGCCTGTGCCCCCGAATCTCAGCTTCGTCGTGCAGCCCTCCCAGGGAAGTGCGGATGAACTTTCGGCCCATGGCCCGAGCGATCGATCGCCCAAGAGACGTCTTGCCCACACCGGGCGGGCCGACGAAGCAAAGGATTGCGCCTTCGCGTGGCCGCCGTATCTCATCGACAGGCTCATTGCCCTCCTGGCTCGCCCGCTCGCTGCGCAGCTTGCGCACCGCCAGGTACTCCAGAATGCGCTCCTTTATCTTCTCCAGGTTGTAGTGGTCCTCATCCAGCACAGCGCGGGCATGCTCGATATCGAGGTTGTCAGTAGTCGTGACATTCCAGGGCAGACTGGCCAGCCAGTCGAGATAGGTCCGGATGACACCATATTCGGCCGCTGCAGGCGGCAGCGATTGCAGGCGCGATAGTTCCCTTTCCGCCTCTTGCTTGGCCTCTGGAGGCAGGCCGGCTGCCTCAATCCGCTCGCGCAGTCGCTCTATTTCGGCCGCCTGCTCATCGACCATGCCCAGCTCACGCTGGATTGCCTTGAGCTGCTGCCGGAGGAAATACTCCCTCTGCGCCTTCTCCATTTCCGATTGGGCTTCTGACTGGATCTTGCGCCCGAGTTCAAGGACCTCAAGCTCCCTTGTGAGGATCCGCGTGAGCCGGCGCAACTTCTCCTTCACGCTGGTCGTCTCAAGAATGGCCTGCGCCTCGCCCGGGTCCATCTGGATGCTCGTGGCCACGAGGTAGGCGAGCTGGCGGTAATCGTCTACGTTCATGGCTGCGACTGCCAGTTCTTCTGGCAGGTATGGCACCAGTGAGACGAGCCGCTGGAACTGGCCAACGAGGTTGCGCGCGAGTGCCTCGATCTCCATGTCGTCTTCCGTGACGTCAGGGTACTCGGCCACACGCGCCTCAGGATATGGCTCGAGCCGCACGACTTCGAGGACGCGGAACCGCTCCAGCCCCTGAACCATCAGCCGCAGGCTGCCGTCGGGCGCCCGCAACATGCGATGAACGGCGATTACCGTACCGACGCTGTGGAACCCACCCGGCTGGCTCTGTTGCCCAGCCTGCTTGTCGAGCTGCAGCACCGCGCCGATGGGGCTGCGGCGCACCAGTGCTTCATCGACCAGGCGCACTTTCGCCGGGTCGGCAATCGCCAAGGGCCGAACAGTTAGCGGGAACACGACAGCATCCAGCACAAGCAAAGGCAGCACGTGGTCAGCAGGCTGACCAGCACTTTCCTGCACTTGGCCTCGCTGCCCCCCTTCTACCTGCCCAGAGCCCCCCTGGGCCTCAGTGCGATCGCTCTCTTCAGCCATGTTTTCGCTTGCCCCCTTCTCGACCAGCTAGGAACATCAGCGGGCTGCGCGCCGCCAGGCGTCAGTCCCCCGGCGCGCTGACCGGCACCTTCACGGCCCCTGCTTTGGGGATGCGAACGGTGAGAAAGCCATCACGATACTCGGCCGCTATGCCGCTCAGATTCACGCGGTGCGGCAGGGCCACTGTCGTCCGGAAAGGGCCGTACAGTATCTCCATGCGGTGATAGCCGGCATCCTCTGGCAACTCAGGCCGCCTCACGCCGGAGATGGTAAGCAGCCTGTCGCTCACCGACACATCAACATCCTCGATGCGCACCCCAGCCAGCTCCACACGCACGACCATTTCGGACCGAGTCTCGTACACATCTGTAGGCGGTTGCCATACTCCGCCGCGCGGTGAGGCGCTCACCCAAGTCATGCTCAAAAGCCTCTCCGTGAATTCGCGACCCACAACCCGCACCCCCATCGCGAACGTGCTGCCCAGCACGCACAGCCCACAAGGCGCTGCGAGTGCAGAACGCAAACCTCGCCTGAGTTGATTGCGCTTGCACGCTAGTATATCATTGGCCGCGCCAGCGCTCAATGACGCCGGCTCCGTGCGCCGCCCGACCCGCACGTCAAGGATGTTAGCCGTGGAGGACGAAGGAAGGTGAAAAACCCGACGCTGAGCCAGCCCAGGGCGGTGATCATCGGGGGCGGGTATGCAGGCATGCTCGCCGCCATGGAGTTGCTCTACGCCGGCATCGAGACGCACGTCGTCGAGGCCCAACCGTTCCTTGGTGGCTTGCCGGCATGGTTAGGATTCATGTTTCCCCACGAATCCTGCTTGCTCTGTCGTGCCAGTCCCAAGCACGGCTATGGATGCCCGAGGCCAGCAATAGGCCCCGAGTTCTGTGTTCTTGCCCCTCATCCGCTGCTGCACTTGCACCTCGCCTCGGTGGTGACCTCAGTGGAAGGGGAGCGCCCGCCTTACACGGTGCGCATCCGCAAGCGCCCCACGAGCCAACCACTGCCGGTGCAGAGAGCAACTCGACGGGCCAGGGTCCCAGGGTTGCGGCCAGGCACCGAGAGCGGCGAGTTGCTGCCCCCAGGGTGGAATCCCTGGCACGAGGGCTGGCAGGGCAACTCCCAGCCCGTGCAGGAGGGAGAAGTGGCCATCCCTGCGGGGGCCATCATCCTTGCGGGCGGCGCCAGCCTTTTTGATGCCACGCTGGCCGCTGAGTACGGTTACGGGCGTTTCCCTGAGGTATTGACGATCCTCGAAAGCGAACGGCTCCTCTCGCGCAATGGCCCTACCTCTGGTCAGCTCGTGCTGCCCGATGGGCGCGCGCCAAGCAGTGTGGCCTGGATTCAGTGTGTGGGCTCCCGCGATGAAGAGCGCGATTACTGCTCTGCCTTCTGCTGCATGGCCGCAACAAAGCAGGCCGTCCTCGCCAAGCGGGCTCACCCGCAGCTGCGCTGCAAGATCTTCATCATGGACGACCGCGTTTTTGCCAAGGGCTTTTGTGCGCACTACGAAGCTCTGCGCGCTGAGCTCGGGATCGAGTATGAATACTGCCGCATCTCCGCCCTCAAGCGCGACGCGCGCGCGGGCAAGTTGACCCTTTCATACGCTAGCGGTGCTGGCCAGGTTGTCCACGAAAGCTTCGACCTCGTCATTCTCAGCACTGGCTTGCAGCCACCACACCAGCTATACGAGCTGCTCGGCCTTAGGCCTGGGCCCACCGGTTGGCTGGAGGTGGACCCACTACACCCTGGTGCCACACAGCGAGAGGGGGTCTTTGCTTGTGGGAACGCTTTGCAGCCCATGGACATGGCGGACTCCGCTGCGCATAGCGCCAGTGCCGCCGCGCTGGCACGCAGGCTCCTTGGCCCAGTCCGTCCGACGGCTTTGCCTGCGGCTCGTCCCAGCAAAGGTGCCGAAGGTTCGGTCGTTGTGCTCCTCGCCGAGGACCCATGTACACCAATCCACGTGAGCGACCTTGCCAAGGTTGCACAGGCAATACCAGGCGTGGCAGCGGTTGAGATTGTGCCGGTCCCTCTTAGCGAGCTCAGGCGCACTGCAGTGGTAGAGCTGCTGCGCCAGCACAGCGGGTGCAAGGTGGTGGCTGGAGGGGGCTCCGCCCGCTTGCACCAAGCGCTCTTCGAGAGCCTGGCCCAAGAAGCAGGGATGAGCGCGCAAGAGCTTCACTACATACCCCTGGCCAGCGAGGCGTGGACCTCAGGTCCTTCGAACCTCCTTGCCGCCGGGGAGAAGTGCGCCCGGCTTCTTGCTGCAGCAGTGGCGCGGGCGCGCGCTGCCACGACCAGACAAACCCCCCGCCCCAGCGTCTGTCCTGCGGTGCTTGTCTTGGGTGGTGGCGCCACCGGGCTGGCCGCAACGCGTTACCTTGCAGATGCCGGGCATCCGGTTGTCCTGGTGGAGCGGTCAGAAGAACTGGGCGGGAACCTGAGAACAATAGGCCGTTCCCTGTTTGGGCTTGATGCGCGTGCTGTGCTGGACCAGCTTACTGGCCAAGTGCGGTCTCACCCCAATGTGCGTGTCCTCCTGCAAGCAGAGCTGCGGCGCACCTCGGGCAGCTGCGGCTGCTTCCGCAGTTGGGTGGACACCCCGCGCGGGCCACTGGTCGTCGAACACGGTGCCATCCTGGTCGCCACAGGCGCACGAGAATACCGGGGCCGCGCGTACAGTTTGGGCGAGGACCAGCGCATACTCACGTTGCTCGACCTAGACCGCCGACTACAGGGCGAGCTCAGCCCCCAGGAGCTTGGCCACGTTATCTTCATCTCGTGCGTTGGGCCCTGGGCCGAAAAGGGCGGCGCCCAAGGGTGGCGTTGCTCGCGAACCTGCTGCGACGGCATCCTGAGGCTCGCGCTGCAGCTTAAAGCCGCCAACCCTAACATCAGGGTGGATGTGCTCGCGCGGGAAACGATGACGGTCGGTTCGCGAGAGCGCTTCTATAGCCTTGCGCGCCGCGAGGGGATACTTTTCACCCGGTTCCTGCCACACCAAGCCCCAGATGTCCGGGCTGTGGGAGGGAAAGTGGTTGTCCGCTGGGTGGATGCGGCGCTGGATATGGAGCAGGAAGCCACGCCTGATCTTGTCGTGCTGGCAGCTGCCACGCTGCCGCGAGAGGACGCGCTTGACGTGGCTCGCGTGTTGTCCTTGCCCGCGCTGGACGCTGATGGCTTCTTTGCGGAAAGAGAGCCCAAGGTGGCGCCTTTCAGCACGGTTCGCAGGGGTATCTACGTGGCCGGCCTTGCCCAAGGGCCCAAGCCGCTGGAGCTGTGCATAGCTCAGGCATTGGGTGCAGCCGCTAGGATCAGCTCCTTGCTCGCTAACCCGTGGGCGCAGGCCGTGGATCGGCCCGCTGTTGTGGACCAATCAAAGTGTGTCGCTTGCCTCACCTGCGTGCGCATCTGCCCCTACCATGTACCACAAGTCGACCACAGCGTCGAGGGAATTGGTGGCATCAAGGGAGCAGCGTGGATAAACCCGCTCGCCTGCGAAGGCTGCGGAGCTTGTGTCGCCGAATGCCCGCAGGATGCCATAAGCATCCCCGGTTTGGAGAGTGCAAGTATTCGGGCAGCAGAGCGTGCTTACTACAGCGTGAAAGGAGAGGCCTGAGCCGTGGACCGCGATTGTCCTGAGGTCACCATCTTCAGTTGCGCATACTGCGGTGCCGTGCCAAGGGAGCTCGCGCTAAGGGCGGGGCTGAGGTTGCCGGCCAGCGTGCACCTCATTGAAGTGCCGTGCCTGAGCCGCGTTCAGGCCGACCTTATCCTCTCTGCCTTCGAGGCAGGAGCGCAGGGTGTGCTTCTCGTTGGCTGCGAGGATCACAACTGCCACCACCAGGGGGGCAACCAGCGAGCCAAGAGGAGGTTTGCAGCTATGGCCGCACTCCTGGAGCAGGTTGGTATCCCCAGAACAAGGCTGTCGTTGTGGCAGGGCGGCCTTGGAGATCCTCGCGCTTTTCTTGCTGAGCTCAATTCCTTCTTGGCGGCAATAGCGGGTTCGCCTCATCAGTCACAAGTAGCGGGGGGAAGCCTTGATCAGGGCGCAGCAGAAACCACTTGTTGAGATCGAATCGCTGATTGGGCAAGCGAAGAATGTCCTCGTGCTCGGGTGTGGCACCTGCACCGCCGTCTGTCTCGCGGGCGGCGAAAAGGAGGCCCGCACCCTGGCTGCCGCATTGCGCGTTTCGGCGCAGATAAAAGGCGTGCAGCGAGAGGTGCGCCATAGCTTGGTGCAGCGGCAGTGCGAGCCAGAGTTCGTGCGCGAAGTGGAGGAAGAAGCCCTCTGGGCAGATGTCATCGTGAGCCTCGCCTGCGGCATAGGGTGTCAGGTGATGAACGAGCGTTACCCAGAGCGGCTCACAGTGCCAGGCGTGAATACATGCTTCCTCGGGGCACCAATTGAGCACGGCGTCTTTGACGAGCGCTGCCAGGCCTGCGGGGATTGCATCCTCCACCTGACTGGCGGCATATGCCCCATTGCGCGGTGCGCCAAGAGCATGCTGAATGGCCCCTGCGGCGGCTCCCAGCACGGCAAGTGCGAGGTGAACCCAAGCAATCCCTGCGCCTGGCAGCTCATCTACGAGCGCCTGCTCTCCCTCAACAAGCTGGAACTAATCAGTGCGATTTTGCCGGCAAAGGACTGGCGGTCCGCGCGCGATGGCGGGCAGCGGCGCATTGTCAGGGAGGATGTGCGGCTATGAAGGTCGGCTCTAGACTCGAGGCTGTTCTCTCATCTGGCCACTTCGCCGTTACGGCCGAGCTAGGTCCCCCAAAGGGTGCCGACCTTGAGGTGATAGGCCGCAAGATTGAACTGCTGCGCAACTGTGCTGATGCTGTCAACATAACGGACAACCAGACGGCAGTTGTGCGGATGTGCAGCGCAGCGGTTGCGCACATACTCGTCGAGAACGGGGTGGAGCCAGTCATGCAAATGACCTGCCGGGATCGCAATCGCCTCGCAATTCAGGCCGATCTTCTGGGAGCATATGCCTTAGGCGTGCGGAACTTGCTCTGCCTCACTGGTGACCACCAGAGCTTCGGCAACCACCCCCAATCCAAGAACGTGTACGACCTGGATTCGATCCAGCTGATCCAGGTTGTCCGCCGAATGCGTGAGGAAGGAGTGTTCATGAACGGGGAACCTATGGAGGGGGGAGCACGCTTCTTCATCGGCGCTGCTGCCAACCCGTTTGCGGATCCGTTCGAGTTCCGGCCCCTACGGCTGGCAAAGAAGGTCTCTGCTGGTGCCGACTTCATCCAGACGCAGCTTGTCTACAACGTGCCGAAGTTCCGCGAGTACATGCACCGCGTGTGCGACCTGGGGCTGCACGAAAAGGTGTACATTTTAGCCGGTGTGGGCCCCATCAAGTCAGTGGGGGCAGCCCGGTACATGGCAACAAGTGTCCCGGGCATGGATGTGCCGGAGGAAATTGTCGAGCGCATGAGAAAGGCCCCGAAAGAGAAGCGGACTGACGAGGGGATCAACATCTGCGTTGAGGTCATTCAACAGGTCCGGGAGATCCCAGGCGTGGCTGGCGTGCACATCATGGCCATCGAGTGGGAAGAAGCCGTTGCTGAGATCTGCGAGCGTGCTGGGCTACTGCCGCGCCCAAGCCCCCAGTTGCCAGAAGGAGCGGCCAAGTGAGCTTGGCCACAGAGATTCAGCAGCACACGGGCGTGGATGTCCGCGCCTGCATACAGTGTCGCAGGTGCACCTCCTCATGCCCCGTGGCGGAATACTACGATTACCTTCCACACCAGCTTGTGCGGCTGCTACAGCTGGGCGTGGTGGAGCCACTCCTGAAGAGCCGTATGATCTGGCAGTGCGCCGCCTGTGAGGCTTGTGCCGAACGCTGCCCGCAGGGGATCGAGATTGCCCGCCTGATGGACTACCTGCGCATCCGGGCGCAGCGCGAGGGGTACATAGATGCCATCCCATCGGTCCCGCTGTTCTACAGAGTTGCCCTGCAGAGCATCCGCCTCGTAGGCAGGATTTACGAGCTTGGCTTGATGGCCTTGCTGTATCTGCGGCTTTTGTGCCGTCGGGGGCTGGACTTGCGGCAGCTTGTGAGGCTCGATTTGCCAGTCGGCCTGCGCATGCTGCTCAAGGGCAAACTGCCCCTGCTGCCGCACATCGCCCGGCGGCGCAAGGTGCCGGCACTTCCGCCTAACGCGATAGCTTACTACGCCGGTTGCAGCCTGCATGGCACTAGCCACGAGTACGACCGCAGCATGCATGCCGTCTTCCAGGCGTTGGGCCATCAGCTCGTCGAGCCAGAGGGCTGGGTATGCTGCGGCACGACGCCGGCCCACTCAACTGATGAGGCACTGGCAGCGCTTTTGCCATGGAAAAACATCGCCCTCTATCAATCCATGGGTGCAGAGGTCGTGACGATGCCGTGCCCCTCCTGCTACCTGCGGACTCGCGCCGCCATCCTAGCAACCCGGCAAGACAGTAAGCTCGCCGGATCCATTGCGAAGCAGACCGGTGCGGATCTGTCCAGGC
>JAPWUW010000130.1 GCA_028275325.1 Anaerolineae bacterium
GCAGAGGTCGTGACGATGCCGTGCCCCTCCTGCTACCTGCGGACTCGCGCCGCCATCCTAGCAACCCGGCAAGACAGTAAGCTCGCCGGATCCATTGCGAAGCAGACCGGTGCGGATCTGTCCAGGCCAATTCTCGCGGAGCACGCACTGCATACCATAGCGCGGCGCATCGGCGTGGAGAAAGTGCGGTCAAAGGTCACCAGGCCGCTGCAGGGGATGCGCGTCGTCTGTTACTATGGCTGCGCGATCACTCGACCTTCTTACCTCTCTGAGGAGAAGGAGGTAGAGGATCCGCTCGATATGGAAGCGCTCATGGAAGCGGCTGGTTGTACAGTGTTGGATTGGTCCCACAAGGTGGAGTGCTGTGGTGTGAGCCACAGCATCACGCAGCTGCCATTGGCCCTTGAGCTTACGCGCAGGATCCTGAGCGACGCTGTAGCCGTAGGGGCGGAGGCAATTGTGGTTGCTTGCCCGCTCTGTCACACCAACCTCGACACACGCCAGGCCAATATCGCGGCCACCTACGGGGTCGCGTATAATGTGCCTGTCCTTTACTTCACACAGGTTCTAGGCTTGGCGATGGGGATAGAAGCGGGCAAGCTCGCGCTGGGGAGCCACTTTGTGGACCCCATGCCCCTGCTTTCCCGTTACGGGGTGGTACGACAACCTCTGGCCGTCACCCTCGCTCGCCAGTAACTTTTTTCGTGGCACTTTGGCCGGATTCTTACAGAGTGAGGCAAGCAGCGATGATCGACCTGCGCAGCGATACTGTCACTCTGCCCTCGCCTGCGATGCGAAAGGCCATGTACGAGGCGGAGCTGGGGGATGATGTCTTTGGCGAGGATCCCACCGTCAACCGGCTCCAGGAGATGGCCGCCGCCAGGCTGGGCAAAGAGGCCGCGTTGCTTGTCGTGAGCGGCACGATGGGCAACCTTGTGAGCTGCCTCACGCACTGCCAGCGCGGCGACGAGATGATTGTCGGCGAGTTCAACCACGTTTACCTCTTCGAGGCAGGGTCCGTCTCGGCGCTGGGTGGCATCCATACGCGCAGCGTTCCTAACCAGCCCGATGGCTCGCTCTTGCCAGAGGATGTGCGGCAGGCGCTGCGCTTGCCGTGGAACGAGCATTACCCGCGCTCCCGCCTTGTGTGCTTGGAAAACACGCATAATCGCTGCAACGGTGCACCCATAGGGCCCGAGAAGATCGATGCCGTGGCGCAGGTGGCCCATTCTCACGGGATATCTGTGCATCTGGATGGCGCGCGCATTTTCAATGCTGAAGTCGCCCTCGGGGTGCCAGCGGCAAGGCTGGCCCGCGAGTGCGACTCGGTGCAGTTCTGCCTTTCTAAAGGGCTGGCAGCGCCAGTAGGCTCCGTTATTTGCGGCTCTCGCGCCTTCATCCAGGAAGCTCGCCGCTGGCGAAAGATGGTAGGGGGAGGAATGCGCCAGGCGGGCATCATTGCTGCAGCGGGTATAGTCGCCCTCAGGGAGATGATCGATCGACTGGCCGAGGATCACGAGAACGCCAGGCGCCTGGCCTACGGCATTGCGGAATGCCCTTACATAAAAATCGACCCCGCAGCTTTCCAGACCAACATCATCTACTTTGACCTGAGCGAACGTTGCCCGCACACTGCCGAAGAGTTTTCCCGGCGGCTGCAAGAGCAGGGTGTCCTCGTTTCCCGGCCCGGCGGTAGGCGTTTCCGCGCCGTGACGCACTACGGAATCACGTCAGCCGATATCGATGTGGCGATAAAGGCAATCGCAGGAGCAGCCAGCCCGTAGGAGGAACAGCTGGTGCCACCCGAACGCATAGACCTGCACATGCATTCCACTCTGAGCGATGGAGCGCTGATCCCTGCTGAGTGTTTGAGGCGGGCGGTGGCGCTCGGCTACCAGGCCGTGGCCATAACGGACCATGTGGATTGGAGCAACATCGAGCTGGTCTTGCCGCCCCTCTTGCGCTTCGCCCGAGAGCAGGCGCCCTTCTACCCAATTACATTCCTTGTTGGGGTGGAGCTTACTCACACGCCTCCAGTGCTTATTGCCCCGCTCGCGCGCAGAGCTCGCGAGCTCGGGGCACAGCTTGTCATTGTCCACGGCGAGACAATCGTCGAACCAGTAATCAACGGCACCAATTATGCTGCCGCCGCATGTCCGGATGTAGATGTTCTGGCCCATCCGGGGCTTATCGAGCATCGTACCGTGGAGAAAGCGGCGGAAAACGATGTCTACATTGAACTCAGCGGCAGGCCAGGTCATGCATTCTGCAACGGCCTGGTTGCGGCCCGCGCCCTGGAGTTCGGTGCCAAGCTAATCCTGAATTCAGATGCCCACGAACCAGAAGATATGTTCGGCCAGGCAATGGCGAGCGCCATTGCCGCGGGTGCTGGCCTGAATGAAGAGCAGGTGCAGCAAGTGCTTCTCACAAACCCGATCGAACTGATCAGGCGCTGTCAGGAGCGCTCCCTCACCATCAAGATCTGACACGGTGCTGCCATGATCCCCATATTCCGCAGCAATGAACCGCAAGCAAAGCGCTACCTGACGCGAGCCCCTATTGAGCCAGCCTCGCTGCCGGACCCCGTGAAGGAGCGCTTGATCAGAGCCTTCGGGCAGGCACTCGATGCCGAAGAGGCTGTCCACCGCATCATAGAGGAGGTGAAGCGCGGGGGGGATGCAGCTCTTTTGCGCCTAACAGAGCTGCTGGATGGGTGCCGGCCTGCCCACCTGCGCGTCGAACCGGCCGCTCTGGAGGCCGCATGGCGCGAGCTGGACCCTGCAGCCCGGCAAGCAATGGAACTGGCAGCTGCGCGCATCCGGCGCTTTCACAGCCGGCAACAAGCGCACTCTTGGCTTGTCTGGGAGGGAGGGGGAGCACTGGGCCAGCTTATCCAGCCAATTGAAAGCGTTGGGGTTTATGTGCCGGGTGGACGAGCGCCGCTTGTGTCCACTGTGCTCATGACAGCAATTCCCGCACAGGTCGCAGGCGTGAAGCGCCTTTGTCTGTGCTCACCGCCACAACGCCCAACCGGGCAGCCACACACCGCAATACTTGCGGCCGCCCACATGCTAGGGGTGCAGGAAGTCTACGCTGTTGGTGGCGCGCAGGCAATCGCCGCTATGGCCTTCGGCACGCAAAGCCTGCCCAGGGTCGACAAGATCGTCGGCCCCGGCAATTTGTTCGTCATCCTGGCCAAGAAGCAGCTCTACGGCCAGGTGGGCATTGACGGGCTGCCTGGGCCCACGGAAACGGTCGTCATTGCCGACGACGCTGCCAGCCCGGCCTTGGTGGCAGCAGATCTTGCGGCTCAAGCCGAACACGATCCACTGGCCAAGCCGCTCCTGCTCACGACCTCTGAGAGCCTGGCCCAGGCCGTGAACAAGGAGCTTGAACAGGAGCTGGGCACGGGCTCTTTGAGTGCCGCAGCGGCCGAGTGCTTGCAGCGGCAGGCTGCCGCTATCCTCTGCCAAGACTTGCAGGAGGCCCTGGCTCTGGCCAATGAGTTTGCCCCAGAGCACTTGTGTCTTTCCGTGCGGGACCCATGGCCCCTGTTGCCGTTCGTTCGCCATGCGGGCGGCGTCTTCCTCGGGGAGCACATGTGCGAATCGCTCGGCGACTACATCGCCGGCCCTTCGCACGTTATGCCCACAGGCGGAACCGCTCGCTTCTCAAGCCCGCTCAGCGTGTGGGATTTCGTGAAGATATGCTCCGTGTTCGCCCTCGGGCCCGAAGAAGCCCGCTCGCTGGGCAGCGCCGCCGCCACCCTGGCGGCACTTGAGGGCTTGCAAGCCCACCGCAGGGCGATCCTATTGCGTGCTGGAGGCTAGCGTGCCTACGCGGCCGGATGAAGCCGCGCTCCTTTCTCTTCTGCGGGCCGACATAGCTGAACTCGAGGAATACACCCCGATTGTGCCTCTGGAGATCCTCTCCAGGCGGTTGGGAATTCCGCAAGAGCAAATCGTCAAACTTGACGCCAACGAGAACCCTTACGGCCCTGCGCCCACTGTGTACGAAGCTTTATCTCGCTACAGGTATTACCATATCTACCCGGATCCAGACCAGACTCTGCTGCGCGAGGCCATCGAGAGCTACATCGGCATACCAAAGGAGCAGGTCATCTTTGGCAACGGGTCAGATGAATTGATCGATCTATCGATGCGGCTCTTCCTCATGCCAGGCGATCTGGTCGTGAACCTTCCACCCACGTTCGGCATGTACAGCTATAACGCAACCCTCTGCGGCGGCAGGGTTATAAGCGTGCGCCGCCGCGAGGACTTCTCTGTAGATGTTGAGGGCATTGAACGCGCAGTGAGCCAACACGACGGCGCAGTGAAGATGCTCTTCATCAACTCCCCCAACAACCCCGATGGCAGCCTCATCCCCGAGGACGAGCTCAGGCGGCTGCTGCGCCTCCCGCTCATCGTCGTGCTCGACGAGGCGTACGCCGAGTTCAGTGGCAGGAGCTACGTGTCCTGGGTTCTCGAGCACTGGAACCTGATCGTACTGCGAACCTTCAGCAAATGGGCGGGGCTAGGCGGCTTGCGCATTGGCTACGGCGCGTTTCCCAGCGGCATCGCTAGGCAATTGTGGAAGATCAAGCCGCCCTATAGCGTGAACGTCGCGGCGCAGGTCGCTGCTCTGGAGTCTCTGCGAGCGCGCGAGCTTCTCATGGCCAACGTGCAGAGAATCGTGGCCGAGCGGGAACGGCTATACGCCGAGCTTTCCCGATTGCCAGGTGTCAAGCCGTATCCAAGCGCTGCGAACTTCATCCTCTGCCGCCTTCTCCGGGTCGATGCAGCTGACATCGCAGGCCAGCTTGCCCAGAGAGGGATCCTTGTGCGACATTATGACAAAGAAGGCATTCGCGATTGCCTGCGGATAACCGTTGGCACCCCCGACCAGAACAACGCTCTGCTGCAAGCACTTTGCGATCTTCTCATGCAGCCTGAGCAAGCGGCTGGCCAGGCAAAGGAGAGCCGAGACAAATGAGCTTGATTGTGACTACCCAGGTTCAATGCCCAGCTTGTGGCGCAAGGTATGTGCAGAAGGCGCACCAGGCGATTGACGTCTCCCGGGAGCCGCACCTCAAGGAGGCGCTCCTGCAAGGGCGGTTCAACCTCAGCATCTGCCCCCAGTGCGGCAGCCAGGGGCTTATCAACCTGCCATTCATATACCATGACGGCACAAAGAGCCTGTTTTACCTTTTCCTGCCAATGGATCTGCGCGCCACCGATCTACAGCAGCAACAAGCTGTTGGTGCGCTGACAAGGCAGTTCATGGACAGCTTGCCCGCGGAAGAGCGAAGGGGCTACATGCTGCAGCCGAAGATATACCTCTCGCTGCAGTCGCTGCTCGATGACATCTTGCTCGCTGATGGCATCACGAAAGAGCAGCTGCAGGCCATGCGCGACAGGGCAGCGCTGCTGCAGGAATTGCTGCAGATAGATACACTGGATGGCCTGCGCCAAGCAGTGGAGCGCAACAAGGAGCGCGTGGACGACACGCTGTTCGAGGTCCTGGAAGGCTGGATTGCAGAGGCAACGGCACAGGGAGCAGCTGAGACAGCCCAGGCGCTCATGGACCTCAAGCAAGATCTGCTTCAGATTGTGCGCCCCGAGGAGGCTGCTGGGCAGGAAGCTCCCCCAATTGAGCGAGAGGAACTGCTGGACATGCTGCTCAAAGAGAGCGACCCCGAGCGCTTGCGGGCGCTTGTCGCTGTCGTCCGACCGCTCCTGGATTACCAGTTCTTCCTCCTTGTGGCCGACCGTATCGAGGCAGCCCAGCAGAGTGGCAACGAGATCGAGGCGAAACGCCTCTCTCGCCTGCGTCAGACGCTTCTTGAGCTGATCGAGCAGCTGGATGCAGAAGCCCGCCAGCTCCTTGAGCGAGCTGCCACCCTGTTGCGCCAGGCGCTCTCCGTGCCAGATCCGAGGCCATTCTTGGAGGAAAGGGCAAGCCAGATTGATCAGGCGTTCTTCACCGTTCTCGAGCTGAACCTCGCAGCTGCCGAACAGCGCGGGGATGAAAGGCTGCTTGCTGCCCTGCGGCAGCTCGCGACGGTGGCAATGAGCGTCCTCGAGGAAAAGGCACCGCCGGAGATACGGCTCATCAACCAGTTGCTGCGTGCCAGCAGTGCCGAACGCCAGGAGCTCATCCGCGCTAACAAGGCCCTCGTGACCGACAGGCTGCTTGCCATCATGCGCCAGATGCGCGCTGGCCTCGAGACCGCCTCAAGAACTGGCCTGCCACAGCAGATGGATGAGCTGATCAGCCTTGTGGAAGCCGAGCTGCAGTCTGGGCAAGGGGGGTAGCCAGATGGGGCGCGCCGCTGTTGTCGAGCGCAACACGGCCGAGACGTCCATCCGCTTGGAGCTCAGGCTGGATGGCGCCGGCAGCTTTGCAGGGGGCACCGGCGTAGGGTTCTTCGACCATATGCTCGCGCAGCTAGCCAAGCACGCTTTGTTTGACCTCTCGCTCACCTGTCGCGGTGACCTGGAAGTGGATGCGCACCACACTGTCGAGGATGCCGGCATATGCCTCGGCCTGTCCTTGCGGCAAGCGCTAGCTGACGCCAGCGGCATCCGCCGCTTCGGCTCAGCCTTCGCGCCCATGGACGAGGCGCTTGTGCTGGCCTGCATTGATCTTAGCGGGAGGCCAGGTGCTTTCCTGCAATGGCACACCCCGGCTGCTAAGGTCGGCAGTTTCGACACTGCGCTCGTGCCTGAGTTTCTGCGGGCCTTCGCCAGCACCGCAACCGCCACGCTGCACGTGCGCAGCCTCGCAGGTGAGAATGCCCATCACGTCTGCGAGGCAACGTTCAAGGCGCTTGGGCTTGCCCTGCGCGAGGCGGTGGCCATAGATCCACGTCGCGATGGTGTACCCTCCACGAAGGGGGCGCTGTTCGCGCAATGAGCGGCCTGAGGGTAGCGATACTCGATTACGGCATGGGCAACTTGCGCAGTGTCCAGAAGGCGCTGGAACTGCTCGGTGCCCGTGCTTGGGTGGCGCAGAAGCCGGAGGAGGCAGCCGAGGCGGAAGCACTAGTGTTGCCCGGCGTTGGTGCCTTTGGGGACGCCATGGCTAACTTGCGCAGGCTCGGTTTTGCCGACTGCATTCTGGAGGCAGTGCAAAAGGGGCTCGCCCTGCTTGGCATTTGCGTTGGCATGCAGGTGCTCTTCCAGGAGAGCGAGGAGCAGGGACAACACCAGGGCCTCGGACTCCTGCGCGGACGTGTGACGCGCTTC
>JAPWUW010000212.1 GCA_028275325.1 Anaerolineae bacterium
ACGGGTACCAGAAGCCATCGTAGTAGGCCCTGGAGGCAATGTAGGACCAGGGCACAAGGGGGGATTGCAGGAGCAACTTCTCGAATGGCTTGAGCGGCCCGTGATAGATGAGCTTTTGCCCGCGGGACGCAAAGGTATCGGCCGTCTCAAAGTGCCAGTCAATGCCGGAGATGTCCATCCCCACGACCTCGATCTCCGACGGGTTGCCGACCCCCAGGCCGCGCTCGTGCGCGATGCGGATAAAGGGGATGGACATTGGGTCGAACCCCTGGAGCTTGGCGGAGATGGCATCGATCGCCACCTGATCCGAAGAGGCAAGGATTATGTCCTTCTCGTGCACGCGCATGGCCCGCGGGCCGGCGCCATCCCCGGCGAAGGTGCCGTCCATCACGGCAAAGAGCCCGGTGTGGATATCCTGCTGGATCATGAGCAGGTCCACGAGGGTCTCGTGGATGTGCGCGTGCGTCCAGTGGCGCCGTTCGCTCAGCAGGCCGCCAAAGGCGTTCTTCATCGCGCCCGTGATCGTGGTGAAGACGTGTGTCTTCACCGTGGGCAGGTGGACGATGTTGGTGCCTATGAACATCTTCGGGATCTTCACACCATTGGGGAAGATCCGGTCCAACACGAGGAAGGGCTGCTTTGGCTCGTAAACCACCCACTCCACCTGCGGCTCGTACAGGTGGACGACCGGCACGCCGTGTTTGTCGGTGACGAGCTTGTGCTTGTTGTGCACCTCGCCCACGTACGCATCGACGACGACGGTGCGGTTATGCGCCCCCACAAGATCCTCATACCCGGCGCGGCGCAGGGCCAGGATCACGCCCTCGAGCTGCCATGGTGTTGTGGAACAGGCCGGGTACCACTGCTGCCAGGAGATGTTGATCTTGAGGACAGTCTTCTTGTCCTTGGGGAGAGCTGCCTCGAACTCTGCAAGCTGCATCAGCTTGGCGATATCGTCCAGAACCGTCTCCGGCGAGGTGCGCAGCACAGCAACCTTGCCGCGCCCCGGGAAGTTGCCAGGGTCGATCAAGCTTCACCTCCTCGCGCGCCCCTTGCAGCCGGCTGTGCGGCCGAGCGCGCAAGCAGTATATCGCTTGCCAGCGCGCAGCTCAAAACGGCCGCCCGCCGCGCCCTTCCCTACTATAGCGGGCGGGTGGGCGGGGTAATGCCTAGGGCGCGGCACAGATAGCCAAGGTGCGCTGGCACCGAAAAAGGGGCGGGCGAGTGGGAATGCCTTCAGAACGGCAACAATCACGGCCAACGTGCCTTGGCACCGAAAGAGGGGCGGGTGGGTGGAGCAGTCTCTCGAGTGCAACAGTGGCGGCCAACGTGCTTTGGCAGCTGCACACGCCCCAATAATAGGGCAACGAGTGCGCCCAACTAGCGCTTTTGGGCAAGCGCAGCCCCTTCCGCAAGTGGCAGGTGGCGGCCAATGGCCTCAGCGCAAGAGTTATGGCTTGCCGCTCCCAAGGCGCCTTGGCCGTCAGTGCAGCGCTCGAGGGGCAAGTCTCTCCCACCCACCCGCCCTGCGGCTTGGCTCCGCCTCCGGGGGCGGGTGGGTGGGGCAGTCTCTCGGGCGCAGCAAAGACGGCCAGGGTGCGTTGGCAGCAAGAGGGGCGGGTGGACGGGAATGCCTCCCGAGATGCGACAGTGGCCGCCAATGCGCTTTGGCAGCCCGCCATGATGCAGCAATGAAAGGGGAACGCCGGAGGGCCAAGACGCAGGTGAAGATGGCAGGCAGGCTTGGTTGTGACTTGTCGGCGGCGGGCACTGCATCCCTATAGGGCGATTGCCAGCAGTGCCAGCGCGGCTAGCGGAGGGCAACGCGGCCCGCGGGCCGCGATTTGTTTTGTAGGAACTGCGTCGTGGTGCTAATCTGGGTAATTACCCTGGGCTTGCCGGAGCCAAGGTCGATCGCCGAATGCAAGCTGGAGCGGAGGATGCCATGAAGGTCACTTGCCTGCAGGAAAACCTCGCCCGCGGGCTGGGGATTGTTGGCCGGGCCGTGAGCAGCCGCATGTCGCTGCCGATACTCACCGACGTCTTGCTCTCAGCGGAAGGCGGCCGCCTGCGCCTGGCCGGCACGAACCTTGAGATCGCCATCATCGCCTGGGTGGGCGCAAAGGTCGAGGAGGAGGGGGGCATCGCGGTGCCAGCGCGCACCTTTGCCGATTTCATATCCACGCTTCCGCCAGAGCCAGTGCAGCTTTCAGTGGACAAGGGCACACAGACCTTGCGCATCCGCTGTGGGCGCACCATTGCCAACCTCAAGGGGAACCCTGCAGAGGAATTCCCCATCATCGTGCGGCCCAACATGGAGGGTGCGCTCTCGCTCCCGGCACCCACCTTGCGCGAAATGATCGCCCAGGTTGCCTTTGCCGCCGCGCCGGATATGGAGCGGCCAATCCTTGCTGGTGTGCTTGCTGAGCTCGAGCACAACACGCTAAGCCTGGTCGCCGCCGATGGCTTTAGGCTCTCGCTGCGGCGAGAGCAGCTCGAGCAAGATCTCGGTGCGCCTTCCCAGGTCATCATACCGGCCCGCGCGCTGAACGAGGTTGCCCGCATTGCTGCAGAGGCAGAGCGGCCGGTGCAAATGGCCATCCTGAGAGAGCGCTCCCAGGTGGCGTTCCGCATCGATAGCGTGGAGCTCATCTCCCAGCTTGTGGAAGGGCTCTTCCCCGATTACAAGCAGATCATCCCCTCAAGCCACCTCACCCGCGTCATAGTGAGCACAAAGGAACTGCAGGCAGCCGTCCGGCGTACCGCCGTCATCGCCAGGGGGGCCAACAATATCATTCGCCTGCACGTCCTGGCCGAGAGCAAGGAAGGCCCCTCTCGGCTCATCGTCTCCGCTGTGGCCGCCGACCTGGGCGACAACGTCGTCGAGGTGGACGCCCTGGTGGAAGGGGAATCGATGCGCATCGCCTTCAATGGGCGCTACCTGCTTGACCTGCTGGAAGTAATCAAGAGCGAGAACCTCATGATCCAGCTGAGCAGCCCCTCGAGCCCTGGTGTGTTCCGGCCTGTTGGGCAGGAGGTGGAGGATTACCTGCACATCATCATGCCCATGTACGTCCAGGATTAGGCTGCCTACCCGTACCTGATATGCGCGTCCTGCGCCTGCAGCTCAGGCAGTTCCGCAATTACTGGCAGCTGGACTTTGCGCCCGCCGCCGGGCCGAACATCTTTCTCGGCGCCAATGCACAGGGCAAGAGCAACCTGCTTGAGGCGCTCGTGCTCCTCAGCACTGCGCGCTCCCACCGCACGAGTGCCGACCACAACCTGATCCACACCTCAGCGCTCGACGATCCGCTCCCGTACGCCTACCTTGCAGCCAACCTCGAGGGTGGGCCGCACAGGCAAGTGGACCTTGTCATCACCGCTCGGCGGGAGAACAGCGCCATCACCACCCAGCGAGCAGCTCGGTTGGATGGCAAGCGCTGTCGTCTATTGGATGTGCTGGGGGCGCTGCCGACGGTGCTCTTCACGCCAGAGGACCTTTCCCTGCTAACTGGTCCCCCCGCCCTGCGCCGCCGCTACCTGGACCTTTTGCTCTGCCAGGTGAGCCCTGCCTACTCGCGGGCTCTCGCCACCTACAACAAGGCGCTTCTGCACCGCAACTCGCTCCTGCGGCTGCTCAAGCAGCGCCGCGGGGATCGCGAGCAACTGCACTTTTACGATAAGCTGCTCGCTGAGCATGGCGCCACACTCGTGGCCCACCGTGCTGGAGCCGTGGCGGAAATGTCTCCTGCGGCCACCAAGCTGCACGCCCAGATGGCAGCAGGCGATGAGCTCTCGCTCTCCTACATGCCCGCGTTGCCCTCCTGGGATGGCAGGGCCAACCCGCAGCTGCTTGAGGCCACACTTCTCGGCAGCTTGCAATCTCTCTGGGCCCAGGATATCGAAAGGGGCAGCACCTCCCTGGGCCCGCATCGAGATGACCTGCGCCTGCAGCTCAACGGCCAGCCGGCCACGGCCTTCGCCTCGCGTGGCCAGCTGCGCACTGCAGCGCTCAGCCTGCGCCTGACGGAAGCGTGGTATATGGAGGGCAAGCTTGGCCGGGAGCCAGTCCTCCTCCTCGATGACGTCATGTCGGAGCTCGATCAGAGCCGCCGCCTGGCGCTGGAGGAAATACTGCGGCAGAAAGAGCAATCCTTCCTGACAGCCCTGGAGGAGAGCGTATTTTCACCCGGCTTCTTGGCAAGCGCGGCGCTCTATGCCATCTGCGCGGGCGAGCTCAAGCCTTACCTACGGCGAGGGGCCGCCGTGCCGGAACCCCCACGCGACGAGGGTAACGCGCCGGCGTAAGCGCAACCTTTCGCATCACCACAAGCGAGCGCGGCAACGCCGTCCCCGGCACGTCGACGCGCAGCACCTTTTCCACGTTCCCGCCCAGGATCTCTATCGCCCTCTCGGCCCGCACCACCTCTTCCTCAACGCCCTCGCCCTTCTGCGCTATGGCCAACCCCTGCAGGCGGACAAGAGGGAGCAGGTACTCGGCCAGCACCGGCAGGTCGGCAACGGCCCTGGCCATCACCACGTCGTACTGCTCCCGCTCCTCTGGCAGACGCCCAACTTCCTCCGCCCGCATGTTGAGCACCCGCACCCCCTTGAGGCCAAGCACCTGCGCCACATGCTCCAGGAAGGCGCAGCGCTTGGCCATCGATTCGATGAGCGCGAGCTCTGCCTGTGGCCAAACGATCTTGATCGGCAAGCCAGGGAATCCAGCCCCAGAGCCGACGTCGGCCAGGCGCAGCCTTTTGCCCGCCTTCACTGCCGCCAGCAGCCCGGGGCTTGCAAGCAGGCAGGTGAGGGAATCGGCAAAGTGGCGCACCTGCACCTGCTCGTAATCCGTCACGGCAGTGAGGTTAAAGCGCTGGTTCCAGGCCACAAGCTCCCGATAATACCGCTCAAAGAGCGGCAAATGCTCCGGCTTTACCGGAAGGCCAAGTTGCTGTGCTGCCACCAGGAGCTTTTCCATAGTTCGGCATTTTACGGGCCTTGCTCGGCGCGGACAACGCCGCACCTGT